>NZ_JCACKS010000173.1:0-3332 GCF_059505505.1 Pelatocladus sp.
GTGAAAGGGCTAGCTCCAGCACTAGATGCTCCTGAACGTGGCTATTACTATCAATGGCTGTTTTACGCCACATCTACATTAGAACCACCTGTAGAGCATTTTATGTTTAGTGTTCTACCATCACTACCGGAAAAAATCATACCAATCAAGGTACGCTTCGCAATTGACACAACTGAAGCTCTGCAATGGTTTGACCGAGTTGCCGAACCCTTGAAAAAATCCATTGTTGGTAACAATTACCTGGTAGCAAATCGATTTACAACTGCTGATATTGTGATTGGAGGGGTTTTGTTATGGGCGAAAAAGCTAGGGATGTTATCAGATAGTGACCCCTTGAGTGAGTACCTAAACAACTTAATGCAACGTCCTGCTTTCAGGAGTGCCGATGAAGATTTTTACGCCAAGATAGCTCCCTTGGTGTAGTTCATTACAAGTTATGAATGCTGCGGCGATCGCAATTATCCAAAGCGATCACTTCCGCGTACCGGAGGTTTTCCCTCTCGACTTAGCTGCTGTCGAAGCTCCTGCGATCAACGGTTAATAATTAATCAAGACGCAACCAATCGCGTCAAACTAAATCAAAAGCGCTCTCAAAAAAAAGGGGGCGCTTTTGAGTTTTTAACTCAAGCGTTGACTACTCTAGTTTTGGTTGGTTGAGCGTGTTAGCTAAGATTTTCAACTTATCGCTATATCTGTGCTTTACCTCGGTAGTTAACACCGGGTTTTTTTGTTGGGTGCGATCGCTTTCTAATTTGTATGTGGTTGACCAAAAATAATTACACTCGGTCTTTTATAGATAACGCGCTTAAACCTTACTACACCCTCGAGCTTGACAATAAGACCGGGTGTAATTATTCCTGTCCATGTGCTTATAAGCATCCATGTAGGAATAAGTTGGTCAACCTTGGCAGCGCCGTACCCGGCGCTGCCAAGGTTGACCAACTTATTTTTACATAACCCCTAACCAGATTTTCTGAAAATCTTGTGGAGTGGTATGGGAGGGAAAACTGTGCGGTTGACTGATATGGATTCTCTCAATGCTTGCTACATATCAAACGCTGTAATCCTTGATTATTCGAGGTTCATTTATTCCAAAGTTAAGGAGAATTGATATGAGATTGACTGAAAATCCGAAAAATAAGACACTCAGGATGTATCAAAAGCAAAACTCCTAATTTTTATTCAAATACACAAATCCAAGAGATAGCGTACTTTGCGATGTTGTTCTAACGGTGATATTAAATACTTCTTTATTAGTTCTAGCCCGGAAGCGAAGTTTTTTTTAAAATCTTCTTCCACACCTGGATTTTGTTTGAGGCTACAAAGGACGTGCTGCTTTTAATTTCGCTTTCAGCTTGTAGCGTACAACTTCATGTACTACTTTGTATGACGCTTCTATGCCTTCAACGGCTAAAAGCCAAGTACGAACTTCCTCATAGCTTTTAAATCCTTCTGGCTGTGACAATTCTTTTTTGATTAGCGATCGCACATCCAATGGAATGCTTTTTGGTCGTCCTGGACTCTTTTTTTGTTCCAATAGGCGGTTTAGGCACTTCCAAATAATAAAATGTCCCGCCCTCGCGTTGCGCCTGGGGGCGCAACGCCCACCAGTCCTTGGGTTGAGCCGAAATATATTTGATAGGGCGGGACATTTTATTTTCTGGAGATCCCTTAATCCTCCATCTCTGTAAAGCCGCAGCCATCTTTGTACCGTTATTCGCCCTCTTCCCAAGACCACCGCCAAGTGTTGCACCGTTTCTACTTGTCTTGTCTTCAACAAATACAGTGCTTGGACTCTTTCTTTGCCCAACCCTGTTTTTTGCTGTCTCAACAACTCTTGCAGTTCGTCCTGTGTTTCCCTTATCTCTACTTTGAGAACTCGACACATTGTTTTTTGCAAGTAATCTACCTGCAATTATATGTATCATACTTTTAGTGAAATGGTATGAGTTATGAGTCAGCCGCCTGATGACTTTGATCCCCAACAGCCTAATGCCAATTTACAGAAGCAGGCTGATAGTTGTATAAATGAAAATGCAGTTCTGGGTGATGAAAATATCACACTTCAAGGGAATGAGAATAAGGCAGTTCTAGGTAATAATAACACCGTATTTTATGGGAACAACAACCAAATACAGTTTGTTGTTCCTATCACTAAGAAGTTACAGCAACCTGAAAGAAAAATCCCTTCTTTATTACCCTATTTAGTTAACCGTAGCGAGCAGGAATATAAACTAGAAAAAAGAATCAAAAAGCTCAGAAAAAAAGCACCATTTTCTCCTCTAATCTGTATCATTCATGGTGATGAATTTCAAAGCCATGACAAATTTTTAGAACGATTGCATAAAGTTTCATTACCTAAGTTTTTAGGACAAGAATCAATTAAACAATATCATCTACCTTCCCCTCCCAAACTGAAGAACTCACATGAATTTTCAGATTACTTACGTAACAAATTAGCGGATATTGTTATCAAACGTAGTTCTGCTACTCTAGAAGAGATTAATGTTTTTTTTAATGAATGTTCTATTCCTATTCTTATTCATACTCATTTATTGACTGAACAATTGCAAAAACAAGAATTTGCAACTTTAGATAATCTACTGGATTTTTGGCACACATGGCCTACTAATCTCAACCAAAAATTAATAATTTGTATATTTATTAAATACCAAATTAAGCGTAAAAAGCACATTAAAGGTTCTGATATAATCAGCTTATCTTGTAGTTGTATAAGTTATTTTTTCAAACAATATCGCTACCAGAAAGTCAAGCAAAAAATTTATCAGCATCTAAACACGCTTTCAGGATCTAATTTTGATAAATTTAATGGTTCTTCAGTACTTGTTCTACCAGAACTAACTGGAGTGAATCGAAAGGAAGTTGAGGATTGGGTGCGTACGGAATATACTCAAAACGTTATTGGAAAAGCAACGGCTGATAAATTGTTCCAAGAAATTGGAGAGTTATTTGATAAATGGGAAGAACAAAACTCATCCAATGCAATTCCGATGGATGATTTAGCTGATAACTTAATCAAACTACTAAAATCTAACCTATCAGGTGAGGGAGAAATAAAATGAAGTTTCCGTTTTATTCAGGGATCGGAAACCGTCAAAAATCTGAGTTACCAGTCACTATACCAGTGTCTCCACGTTCTCAATTACTCCAGCCAGAGAATTATATTCCAGATGCAGGCTTGAAAGATGCGTGCAATGTGGCACTTTTGTTAGGACAACCTCTACTGCTGACTGGTGAACCAGGGACAGGTAAAACTGTGCGATTCGTTTAATCTAAATGGCTGAAATCGGCTCCTATAGCAGATTTCAGTC
>NZ_JCACKS010000174.1:0-3294 GCF_059505505.1 Pelatocladus sp.
CTCATGCACGGTTTTGAAGACGAGTCGCTTAGGTGACTAAGCGCCTTAGTTTAACACACTCCTCAGACATATAACTCTGATTTACGCCACCAAACAAAAAGGTAAAATCAATCCCCCAGTACCAAAATTAATTCCTGTATTGTTGTATCTCAAAGAATTGCGTCAGGAAATAATTAGTAATAATCCATCTCTCCCAAATTTAATTACTCAGCAGATAAAGCAACAAAAATTCCATGATCAACCACTGAATCCACCACCTAATTGGTTCGCTGACAAATTACGCGAACAAAAATGTTTAGTGATGTTAGATGGATTGGATGAAGTCGCTGATCAAACCCAACGCCAACAAATTAGCCGTTGGGTAGGTGAACAAATGCAGAACTATCCTCACACAGCTTTTATCTTAACTTCTCGACCAAATGGTTATAGAACAGCCCGATTACAAGGTGTAGAAGAATTAGAAGTACAACTATTTAATCAGAAGCAAAGAGAAGATTTTCTGCATCACTGGTATTTGCAAAAAGAAGCACATGATAATCGTTGGGTAATTGATGAAGGCGTGAAGCAAGATGCAGAAACAGCAGCTAATGATTTAATTCAGAGAATTGAGAATAGTCGCCCCCTCAAAGCTATGGCGGTGAATCCTTTATTACTGACAATGATTGCGACAGTTCACCGTTATCGTGGTGTTTTACCAGGAAAAAGAGTCAGGCTTTACAAAGAAATTTGTGAGATTTTACTTGAGAAACGACAAACAGCTAAGAAGATACCTGATGTATTGACAGCTTCCGATAAACAACCAGTTTTGCAAGTGCTAGCACTGCAACTGATGCAAAACAATACTCGTGAGTTTATCCTTTCGGAAGCAACAGCTTTGATTCCAGTTAATATGTTACAAACCTTTCCCCCAAGTTTGGCTAATGCAGAAGATTTTCTCAAGCATATTCGTGACGATTGTGGGTTGTTAGTCGAAAAAGAACTCGGTATTTATGAATTTGCTCACTTGAGTTTCCAAGAATATTTAGCAGCCGTTCAAATCAAAGAATCAAATCAAGAAAGTTTATTAATCGCAAATATCAATAATTCTTGGTGGGCTGAAACTATCCGTCTCTATGCGGCTCAGATTAATAATGCTAGCAATTTAATGCGTGCAGTGATCAATATGCCTTCTCCGTCTGTGAATGCTTTCGTACTTGTCTCGGATTACGAAGAAGAAGGTTGGCGTATTGACCCACAACTTAGGCAACAACTTATAGATAAACTTGATGCTGGATTAGAGTCTAATGACCCAGAAATCTTTAAATTAGCAGCACAAGTAAAACTAACACGGCGATTGAACAACTTACAACCAATTAATGAAAACTTAGAAATAGATACTAGTTATATTACTTGTGCCGAATATCAACTTTTTATTGATGTTCAAGGCTCTAGTTCAATGAGATTTTCTGCTGGAAATGCTAAAAATCCTGTAATTGGAATCTGTTGGGAAAATACCCTGGATTTCTGTAACTGGCTGAATCTCTATACTCTCTCTCAAAGTAGGAATAATTATGAAAATAATGCTGTGTACTATTACAGACTACCGACTTTAGTTGAAGCTGAAAATTATTTGGCTCAAGCAAGATGCTGGACTGTAGATGGAGACAACACAGGAGAGAAGCGGATTCGCGTAGTTAAAAACCGAGTTGATCAAGATTACACTCAACTTGCTAATTACCTTGCGGCTGGAGATTGGGAAAAAGCTGCTCAGGAAACAGTAAAAGTTATGCTGAAGGTAGCTCACCGCGAAAGCGAAGGTGAGTTTGATGTTGCGTCAATAGAAAAACTTTCCTCCTCCTGTCTTATTACTATTGATTTACTTTGGATGCAATACTCCACAAGGCGTTTTGGCTGGGGTGTGCGAGAAAGTGTTGACTTATCTTCAGCTAAGAGTGACTTACTTTGTGGGTGGTGGTTGAACGCTTCTGGAAACGTCAAAGAAATTTTTGAGGCTCTTGTCCAAAAACATATTGCTTGTGGAATCAAGCGCTTATCACCACTTTTTGCATTCGATGTTGTCACCATCAACGCCCAAGGACAGGAAATTCAATGGGAGCGTCACCAAGCACAATATTTTACCGAATACCTTGGTAATGGCGTTACCCTGGACATGGTTGCTATCAGAGGCGGTACGTTCACGATGGGTTCACCTGAAACTGAAGCTGAAAGCCGAAATTCTGAACGTCCTCAGCACGAGGTAACTGTTCCACCTTTTTCTATGGGTAAATATCCCATAACCCAAGCACAATGGCGATCTGTAGCAGCACTTACACAAATCAACCGTGAACTCAAGCCCAACCCATCTCACTTTAAAGGAGATGATTTACCAGTTGAGTCAATATCGTGGTATGATGCTGTGGAATTCTGTGATAGACTATCTCAGTTAACAGGACGAAACTACCGACTTCCTAGTGAAGCCGAGTGGGAGTATGCTTGCCGGGGAGGCACGACAACCCCGTTCCACTTTGGCGAGACCATTACGCCAAAGTTAGCGAATTATAACGGCGAATATACTTATAGCTCTGGTTCAAAGGGAGAGTACCGTAAAAAAACTACGCCCGTAGGCTACTTCAAGGTAGCTAACGCCTTTGGGTTATATGACCTGCATGGAAATGTTTGGGAGTGGTGCGCCGACCATTGGCACGAAAGTTATAAGGGCGCCTCCGTAGATGGGAGCGCGTGGATAGATAGTACTAATAATAATTATCGGATGCTGCGCGGTGGTTCTTGGAGCCTCAGTCAGAGGAATTGCCGTTCTGGGTGTCGTCTCTACCTCGACGCTCCGGACGATGGGTACGACAGCATCGGGTTTCGGGTTGCAGTTCCCGCCGCGAGGACTTAATTCTTTACTCTTTAGTCCTCTACACTCTTTCTTTTTCCCTACCCTGCGCCGAAGGCGGTCGATATTTTTTTCAAATTCAGCACGACATCTGTGTATTATCTCAGCAAGTCTACTATCTTGTCAAGATTCTGGCAGAATATATATTTAACGAATGCAAGACTTACCGATGATTCAAAAAACCTACGACCTAATTAAGTGGTACGTGCCGATTTTGAGTCGTCTACCCAGAAAGCACAAATTTGCGCCCTAGCTGAGAGCTTGCACCTACCTCATATCCCGCCAAAAAATAAATTTTTTGTCTAATAACTAAAGTCAGATAAATCTGACCAGGAAAGTAGAGACGCGAAATTTCGCGTCTCTAAGCTGTTATGCATTTAAATTGTGATGACAGCGTCGCCTTTATTTTTGAGTTT
>NZ_JCACKS010000175.1:0-3293 GCF_059505505.1 Pelatocladus sp.
TACATTCATTTCGCAATCAATATTTCTTGTGACACTTTAAGCTGCGTTTGCCCTAGGTAGTCAGGTGACAGGATATGATGCCGGGGTACAGTCTTTGGTGACTAACTTAGCCAAGAAAGGCGAACCAAATGGTAAATTAAACATCATTACTGGTTGGGTTAACCCTGGAGATGTGACAGAAGTCAAGCACATTTTAGCAGAAATGGGTGTGGAAGGTAATATCTTACTAGATACCGAAACCTTCAATGCTCCCACCATGCCAGATAGAAACAGCTTTACCTTTGGTAATACCACCATCGAAGATATTGCTGATTCTGCAAATGCGATCGGTACCATTGCTCTGTGCAAATATGAAGGTGGTAACGCAGCTAACTTTTTGGAGAAGCAGTTTGGTGTTCCCGCGGTTGTTGGCCCTACACCAATTGGGATCAAAAACACTGATGCTTGGTTGCAAAGTATCAAGAAACTAACTGGGAAAGCAATTCCAGAATCCTTGGTAGTAGAAAGAGGTAAAGCTATTGACGCCTTAGCTGACCTGGCTCATATGTACTTTGCTAACAAGCGAGTAGCTATTTACGGCGACCCCGATTTAGTAATTGGCTTGGCAGAGTTCTGTCAGGAAGTTGAATTAGAACCAGTATTGCTGTTGCTGGGTGATGATAACCAGGCTCCTTCTAAAGACCCCAGACTAGCTGAGTTAGACAAGAAAGCAAATCACGCTGAATATAATATCGAAGTGATCTGGAATGCGGATTTGTGGGAACTGGAAAGCCGCGTTAAGGAAAGAGGCGATATCGACTTGATTTTAGGTCATTCTAAGGGTCGATATATTGCGATCGATAACCAAATCCCAATGGTATGTAGTCAATAAAGCACGCGGCGAAATCGACGCCGAAATCATGACGATACATTGTGAAGGATTCGCTGGGGAGTATCGGAGTGGATTTGATATTGTATTTCGGCAAATCGTAGATTTTATGGAGCCGCCCACGCCGGAACGCAAAGCACAATTAGCCAATGCTGTCAATATTGTCGGTGCGAAGATGGGGCCAGAAAGGACAGAAGTAGAAGGTGATGTCAAGGAACTGAAACGACTGATCAAAGGAATGGGGGCGAGGGTTCACAGCGTGATTGCTGGTGACTGCACATTAGAAGAACTCAAACAAGCACCAAGTGCAGCAGTTAACTGTACCTTATGTTTGGATCTTGGCTATACCATTGGTAAAGCCATGTCAGACAAATTTGGTACGCCCTTGAATTCCACAATTCTGCCATACGGTATCAGTGCTACAGAAAAATGGTTGCGCGGGGCGGCAAAATATTTAGGGATGGAAGCACAAGCAGAAGCCCTGATGGAACGGGAATATGCAGCCATCAAAACAGAATTTGAAGAAGCCAAGAAATATATCGAAGGCAAATTAGCCATTATCGAAGGGCATGATGCTATCAAGTGCTTGTCCATTGCCCATATGTTGGAACGTGATTTTGGGATGCGTGCGGTTATTTATAACTTCCATCCCTGGAGTACAGAAGCACGGGAAACCAGTGTAGATTATCTCTTAGAGACAGGTTTAGACCCAGAAATTTTGATTACCAAGGGGACTTTAGCTTTTGGTAAATACGAATCAATGAAACAAACTGAAGATGAATTATTAGAGTTCATCGGCGGTTTAGATGCCGAATCTGTAGTTTACTTCGGTTCTTCCTTGAGTTTCCCCCACATTTCCGTTGTGGATTTAAACGCCATCTTAAATTGTCCTAGATTCGGCTATCGCGGAGCCTTAAAAGTCGCTAAGTGTATTAAAACCGCACTTCAATATGGTTTTAGACCTCGCAGTTCGTTGACCAAACAAATGGTATTCCCGAAAAATTCAGGGTTAGCATCTGCTCAATCACTGACAGGAAAATTAGCCCAAGATTTGCCCGATTGTACCGTATATGCACAGAAGAGGAGAGGAAAATGCTTCCAGGAGTAACAAGCGAAAACTCTACTATTTTTAATGCCATACCCTTCAAACAAGAACGGGTGAAAATGTCTACTGGAATTACTTTTGACAATTGTGATCACAGTAAAGATCCTATAGTCGGTTGTGCCTTGGAAGGTATTGCCAATATGGTTGCTGGTATTAAAGATGTCAGCATTGTGATTCATTCTCCCCAAGGTTGCGCGTCAACTGTGGCAGCTGGCTATGATAACCATGAGGTTGATTTCACTAAGCGCAAAGTCGGTTGTACTCGCCTTTTTGAGTCAGACATAGTGATGGGAGCGTCTGAGAAACTCAAAAGTTTAATCAAGGAGGCAGATCAATCTTTTCATGCAAAGGTGATGTTTGTCGTTGGTACTTGCGCGGCAGATATTATTGGTGAAGATATTGAGGGTTTATGCAATAATCTTCAGCCAGAGATCAATGCTAAACTCGTTCCTATACTTGCCGGTGGATTTCGAGGCAATGCTTATGATGGTTTAGAAATGGGATTAGAGGCTTTACTTCCTTTTATCAAAAAAAGGCAGACTAAGAGAAGGGGTAAAAAGCCGAGAATTGTAAACATTATTGCACCACAAGCAAATCTCAATCCTACTTGGTGGGCTGATTTGCAATGGATAAAGCAAACGTTAAAATCTTTAAGAATTAAGGTGCAAACGGTAATTTCTCATGGTACTTCGTTTGCAGAACTGGAGAAAGCTGGTGAGGCAACCGCCAATATTCTTCTCAGTCATGATGTCGGGTATAAGTTTGCTCGGAAAATGCAGCAGACTCATGATATTCCTCTGATCCTCAATCATATACCTTTACCAATAGGTGTAAAAAATACTACGCGATGGTTGCAGGCATTAGCAGCACATTTCAAAATAGAAGAAAAGAAAGTAGAACCATTGATCAGACAAGGCGAAGAAATGGTTGTAGATACGCTTCGCCGACGAGCATTAATGATTATTCCCCGATATCGTAACTGTAGAGTTGCTGTATCTGCGGATGGCACGCTTGGCATTGGACTGGTGAGAATGCTCTTTGAAGAGTTGGAGATGATTCCAGAAGTCTTGTTATTTCGCTCGACAATGCGTGAATCTCGTTCAATTCTGGAGCAAGAACTGCAAAGTATGGGTATTTCTCCTCGCTTGGTATTTTCTGCTGATGGGTATCAGATTAAACAAGCTTTGACAGAGGTTGATACTGATGCTGTTCTTGGCTCGGCATGGGAAAAATACATGGCAGAGGAGTTGGGAATTAGAATTGCTTTTGATCCCACATTCCGCACCCACAACTGTCACACCCCAAAGAAACGGATCTATT
>NZ_JCACKS010000176.1:0-3285 GCF_059505505.1 Pelatocladus sp.
ACAAGGTAATGTCTCTGTTTTCCTTTCCTCAAATACTACTAGCTAGGCAGTTACCAATTTTTTAACTAATGACCAGAGGAGAGAAATCGGTAAAATGACGATCGCTAACAAGATTCGCCCCCAATCTAAGCAACGCATCGAGATCGAAACAGAAGTACGCTGCTTTTGTAAGTTGCTGAGATTTTCTTGGATTTTCACTGTCCAGGAATGATTAACCCCTAGTAAGCGTTCGCACATCACCGAGGCTTCTTTTAACAGAGGTTCGGCTTTGGCATATTGCCCTTGGGAACGGTAGAGTGAAGCTAAATTGTTCAAGCTTGTAGCCACATCAGGATTGTCGCCCTCATACATATGCTTTCTCATCGCCAGTGCTTCTTGAAATAGAAGTTCGGCTTCGGTGTATCGCCCTTGGCTATTGTAGAGTGAAGCCAAATTATTTAAGCTTTGGGCTACATCGGGATGTTCGCTTGTATACAGGCGCTTTCTCATGGCAAGGGCGGCGATGTAAAGGGGTTCGGCTTCGGTGTGCCGTCCTTGACTGTTGTAAAGTAAAGCTAAATTGTTCAAGCTTTGGGCTATGTCGGGATTGTCATCCTGATATAGGCGTTTCCTGATTGCTAAGGCTTCGGTGTAGAGAGATTCGGCTTCGGTGTATCGTCCTTGATTTTTGTAAAGACTTGCTAAACTGTTCAAGCTTTGTGCTAAATCGGGGTGATCTTCTTTATAAAGGCGTTTTCTCATCGCTAAGGCTTCGATGTAGAGAGGTTCGGCTTCGGTGTACCGCCCTTGAATTTTATAAAGACTCGCTAAACTGTTCAAGGTGTGGGCTAAATCGAGATGATCGCCTGCATAGAGACGGTTTCTCATCACTAGGGCTTCGATGTAAAGAGGTTCGGCTTCGGTATACCGCTTTTGGCTTTTGTAAAGCCTTGCTAATCCATTTAAGGTGTGGGCTAAGTCGGGATGATCGCTTGTATACAGGCGCTTTCTCATCGCTAGAGCTTGGGTGTAGAAGGGTTCGGCTTCGGTATATATCTTTTGGGAACGGTAGAATTCTGCTAAAGCATTCAAGCTGGTAGCCAAGTCGGGATGATCGCCGGAAAACAAAGCCTGACAAACCTGTAGGGATTGCTCATACCAAAATTCTGCTAATTTATATAATCTCTGTCCTTGGTAAAATCTTCCCACCCCCACAAATATCCAAGCGACTTCATCTACACAATTTGCAGCCAGAGATTTTATCTGTTGCTGTGTGGTTTCCCTAATCTCTGCAATTAAACGCCTTCCGAAGTCTTCGAGATGGGGAATGATGTCTCGAAAGAATTTGACATCTTTTAAAGTCACACAATCAGGGATACTTTTGGCAAGGGCGATCGCATGATGAGCAAATATTTTTTCCACGACAGACTTAATCTCGCCAGACTCCGCTAACTTTTCCTGGAAAAACAACCGCAATAAAGAATGAATTTGAAAAGATTTGTCTCTGTGTTCTAACTGTTGCAGCAAGTTGCGATCGCAAAGTTGTTTTTTGGCAACGTTGAGTTCATCTTCTGACCAAATTAGCTGTTTATGTTGTTCTTGGTTTGCTTGTTCTGTATGTCCTGTCGCTACCCAAACCACTAAATCCCAAACAATCAACTGGGGAGAAAATAAACTCAACAATTTTCCGAGTTGTTGCGCCAAGGGGTCGAGTTCTGACCAAATTAAAGCAAAAACGGCTTTGACTCCTCGTTGCGATGCACTGAGATTTTCTCCTTGCTGGAGAGTTGCGTCTGTTAATTTCTGGTCTTGCAACCGTTCAAGCATCATATTTAGAGATAGTTCTGGATTTTTCGCTAAATAGCCCCCGACTAACTTTATCCCCAAAGGCAAAAATCTCAGAGATTTGCATATTGCAAAAGCAGCTTCTAGTTCATTGACAATGCGCTTGTCTGTGTCTCCTAAAAGCTTTTGTAAAAGTTCTAATGCTTTTCCTGGTTCTTGTTGGGGTGAGAGAACATTTAAGGAAATCTCTTGGATAAAATTAGTGTCTAAATACCGTAGCCTTGTAGTCACCAGGACTCGAAAACGCAGATCGGTGGGGACGATTTCGCGGAGATTGGCTAAGTCAGTAATATTGTCAAAAATAATTAAGATCGGCGAGGAAGATTCGGGATATTGAGACCAACACCAGGCGATTTGTTCATTGAGACTTAAGAGTTTTTTTCCTTGTTTTTGGGGAATCTCCAAACCAAACTGTAACCGAAACAATTGCAAAATTTCAGTGGTGAGATTGGTTTGGCTAGCATCAAACCAAGCTATTCCCCCATACACATTTTCATATTGTCTGGCGTATTGGGTGACTAATTCAGTTTTACCCACCCCTTCCATTCCCACTACTGCAACATAATTTCCCTGGCGCAACTCTTGATGCACAGTAGCCAATTCCTGTTCTCGTCCCACAAAATCAACAGAACTGGGGTGGGGAATAAATTTTGTCGGGAATAAGCGCTTTTGTCCCTGCTGAATCTGAGTGTCAATGCTAATTTGATCAGCAGGAACGGTAAAATCGCCAGTTGGGTCGGCGAACTTCCGAAAATCTTCAGGCATGTATAGAATTCACTGCTAATTAAGATAAAAATGACTGATTTTGGATGTTTTCTATTGCACCTGGTATCTTAACCATACCAATTTTTGGTGCTAATTTTTGCAGGTTGGGGATCGGGGATCGGGGATTGGGGGAACAAGGGGGGAGCATCCCAAATGTTCAAAAAACGCCTGCGATTGAAATCGCAGTCTCATAGTGAAACTCTGCTGAAGCAGACTGTTTGATTTTATGAAGTCGTCTTCAGACGACTTGCGCTATTAGCAAAGGGTTTAAACCCTTTGCTTTATGGTATTTTGAAAAAATTGGGATGCTCCCAACAAGGGAGACAAGGGGGGGTTAAGATTTTTCAGATCCGGGAAAGTTCTTATTTGGAACGAGAAAGTTCTTATTTGGAACGGGAAAGTTCTTGTTTGGAACGGGAAGGTTCTTGTTTGAAGCGAGAAAGTTCTTGTTTGGAACGAGAAGGTTCTTGTTTGAAGCGAGAAAGTTCTTGTTTGGAACGGGAAGGTTCTTGTTTGAAGCGAGAAAGTTCTTGTTTGGAACGAGAAAGTTCTTAATTGTTATATTACGTCAACTCAACGAACTTAAGCCATGTCTGTCTTATGATCCAAGCTTGTAAGTGCGCTACTCCCTGGGGAGCGTTTTTAGCTAAATCAAAAAGAAGCCTCTCACCTACCCGCAAGGGAGGTGATGAGATG
>NZ_JCACKS010000177.1:0-3203 GCF_059505505.1 Pelatocladus sp.
CCTCGTAACATCATTTGAGAATCCCTGCGGCTTTAGTCCAGGGAGTACGTCAATAGGCTGAAGGTGGTAAGCTAGATAGACAAGAACCAAGAAACTACCAGTGCTAGCCATTCCAAAAAAGTTGATAGTGTTGTACAGCTAGTAGTAGTTTGTCGATTTTGTTGTCGGCGTTAAAGCGCAACTTAAAAACCATCAGTGACTGTTTTGGTATTTCATCGACAAAGCAGTTGAGCTTGGTAGTTTTTTTCCCAAGAATCTTGAAATTATGTATTGGGAAAATGCGGTTTTGCTCTGTACTTGATTTAGCTGTTTAATTAGCAGTTAAATGCTTTTTTTTGTGGTGCGATCGCCGTTGTCTGAGAGGATGTTTGAAAAGTCTAAATTGTTACTCACCTGGGCGATGAAAAATTGCGGCTACACGAGACAAAACCCGCCTACGTGGGTTAAAACCCTTAATTTTCCATTAGTCCGCCTACGCGGACTTCCTTTCAGGAAGCCGCTACACGTCGCGCTTGTGTAGTAGCGAATTATATTCGCCCAATACTTTTCAAACATCCTCTGAGGCTTAGTTTATATTCTTTGAAGTTGTCTGTTCTGAGCATATTCAAAAAGCTGTTGTATAAAAAAGCTATCTAATCTTGACGAAAGATATTTGATTCAGCGAAGATCGCGACTTAGACTTATTGCACAAGTCTTGTCAAGAAAAAACTAGGTGAAGGTGAAGGCGAAGCAAATGGTTGAAAAAGACAAATTTCATCTCAAAAACCTATAGGGAATTGGACTATGAAAAATCTAAAATAGATATTAAATTGAAAACAAACAAAGATAATTATCATCGACACACGCCAATTGATTTTACTTTCTCTATCAGCGTCGTCGGTCTGTTACCAGTGCTAAAACACGATTACATGCAAGCTTCCCAGGATCAGCCCATTTATTCTGAAGCTCCACTACAGTTGTTACTTTTTGTCGATGGACGACCAAAGTCTCGACAGCAAGTCCAGCGAATTCGTACGTATCTGAAAGAATTACAGGCTGACTACAAGTTTGAACTACAAATTATTGATGTCGGACAACAACCCTATTTGGCTGAACACTTTAAACTAGTAGCGACACCAGCTTTAATCAAAATTCACCCAGAACCTCGACATGTTCTGGCTGGTAGTAATATAATTACACAGCTAAAAAGCTGGTGGCCTCGCTGGCAAGTTGCAGTAGATGCTTATATAAAATTACAGAGTAACCTGCAAGAAAATACAGAGGATAATGGTCGCACCGCTTCAGTTTCTAAATCTTCTATTCATTCAATTGCTGTATCTGCGGAACTTCTGCACCTGTCAGATGAAGTTTTTCGCTTAAAACAAGAAAAAGAGCAACTCGAAGAGCAATTGCAATTTAAAGACAGGGTAATTGCTATGCTAGCCCACGACCTCCGCAATCCTCTAACGGCTACTGGTATAGCTATAGAGACTCTCCAATCCAACTATAATCCAGATAAAGCAGGTTTTGAGCGGTTAACACCAACAATGACAAACAACTTATTCAAACAAGCTCGTAACCAAGCTCGGATTATAGATCGTATGATTACTGACCTTTTGCAAGTAGGTCGTAACAACAACGAAAGAGAATTTCCGGTTAAACCACAAAAAACGAATTTGGGACAACTGTGCTTGGATGTTTTGGAAGAATTAAGCGATCGCTATACAGCCAAATCCCTAAAAGTCGAAAAGGATATTCCCAAAGATTTGCCCCTAGTTTACGCCGATCCAGAACGTATCCGTCAGGTATTGATCAATCTCCTAGATAATGCTATTAAATATACGCCTGAAGGTGGTATAATTACTATTGCAGGACTGCACCGTACTACTCAAAAAGTTCAATTTAGTATTGGTGATACAGGACCTGGTATACCTGAAGAAAATCGCGATCGCATTTTTGAAAACCACTTCCGTCTCGAACGAGATGAAAGTAAAGAAGGCTACGGCATTGGTTTGTGTTTATGCCAACGCATTATCCGCGCCCACTATGGTCAAATATGGGTAGATTCTTCACCTAGTAACGGCGCATGGTTCCACTTTACCTTACCAGTGTATATAAAGTAGTTAGTGATTAGGAATCAGTTAAAAGTTAACAGTGAGTAATAAAATTTGATAACCGATAACTGATAACTGAATTACACTTCTCCATTTTCACACTCCCGCAATGCAGCAATAATTTGGATATTTGCTTCTGGAAAAGCAAAAGATTCTAATTGATCGACACTCACCCAACGCACTTCATCGCATTCTATGGGCTGAGGAACTCCTTGTATGAGGCGGCAATGATGTACTGTGAGAGTAACGCGGATTTGGGTATAGTTATGATCAATGGTGATGAGGTGTTCACCAACTTCAACCACTATTCCTAATTCTTCTTTTATTTCTCGTTGAATACACTCTTCGATAGTCTCATCAAGCTCAATTTTACCCCCCGGAAATTCCCACAATCCACCCATCGCGCCTTCTTGACGGCGACGATCAATGAGAATTTGTCCTTGGTCATTCCAAATTACCGCAACACCTATAATTTTATGAGGTGGAATATAATTAGTTTCGTTCATAGATAGTGGTTGGTAGTGGGTTGTTTGGTACTAACGACAAATACCAAAAATAAAACTCGACAAAAATTTATTTGCCGAGTCTGTATTTTATGACAATTTGTATATTAAGTTTTCGGCGTTGCATAATTGAAGTATTAATTAGGCGATCGCCTCAAGCTTAAATACTGATGTACTATCTGCCCGCTAAAAAGTATGATCCAAACGATACAAGTAAAAGATATTGATTTACGCTATTTAATTGATAATTTTGGCATTCAGTTAGTTTTAGATGAGCTATTCTTTCGCGAATGGGAAGATGATTTACCATAGGGTTTCTCATCTTCCCACGCTACTTTGATAGCTAATTTTGAATTGCTATTCAACTTCATGGTCGTTTACTTCTGTATTTTGAAGCGCTAATTCAAAGTTCATTCTCTGTTCAGCATTACGCAAAAAGTAACTGCTCATCATCGCAGATGCTAGCAGACGACCGAGACTTTCACGACTAGTGGTGATAGTAACACCAAAGTGTTCAGGTGGTAAATTACCTAAAAGTCCGATGATATTCCGTTCTATCAAAGAAGTCCGGGAGCGTGAGAACCCCTATCTTTTAAGGAGGGGATGA
>NZ_JCACKS010000178.1:0-3178 GCF_059505505.1 Pelatocladus sp.
CATCCACCCTGCCGATCCTTGTTCTACCAGTTCATAAATTTGGCGAAGGTATTGCATAGTCAATCAGTAAGACATGCTTCCCTGTTTCTACATTGATTTGCTGATGCTCAAGTTCTGAGCTAATTGAGAAATCACTATTTCTATGCTTGGCTTGGTAAAGTGTTTGGAATAAGGCGGCGGCTTTAGTGACAGTTTCTTGGGCTTCAGCTTCTGGAATCGAATCATACAGAACTGTTGCACCAACTCGCACTTCAGCAATGGAGTCTTTCAACTGGATAGTCCGTAAGATTAGACCAGTATTTAAGTCTCCTTGGAAAGTCAAGTATCCAACTGCTCCACCATACCAACGTCTAGGACTACGCTCTTGCTGTTCAATAAACTGCATTGCCCATCGCTTTGGTGCGCCTGTGACTGTAACTGCCCAAAGATGACTGAGGAATGCATCTAAAGCATCAAACTCTGGTCGCAGTGTACCTTCAACGTGATCCACTGTATGGATGAGATGACTGTACATTTCTATTTGACGACGACCAATGACTTGCACTGTCCCAGGTTCGCAGATCCTCGACTTATCGTTGCGATCTACGTCTGTACACATGGTCAACTCAGCTTCATCCTTGCCTGAGTTTAGTAATTTCAGGATTTGAGCCGCATCATCAATGGCATTGTTACCCCGTTTAATAGTACCACTGATTGGGCAAGTTTCCACACGCTTCCCTTCAGTTCGCACAAACATTTCTGGAGATGCACCAATGAGAAACTCTCCACCTAAATTCAAGATGAATCCATAGGGACTGGGATTAATCTGCTGTAGTTTCCAGAAAAGTTCTGTTGGGGACTGTTCGCAGATTTGAAAGAAGCTTTGGCTGGGAACAACTTCAAATAAATCTCCACGCTGAAAGTATAAGAGTGCTTTTTCTACCTGCTGTTCATATTCTCCTGGTGCGTGGTCGGATGCACTAGTAGGAGTCAGGCGTTTACCTCTGTAATCTATGACTTGACCATCACGAGGTAGTCCCCTAGTACTACCATTTTTGGTGACAAATTCATATTGCAAATGAAACGCGCTTTGTTGATGGTAGTCAACAATTAACAATTCATCAGGTAAATACAGTATCAAATCCCGTTGGTCTTCAGCACGTTGTAAGTGCTTGGGCATTGGCTCAAACTGGAAAACCAAGTCATAACCAAATGCACCGTATAGTCCTAGATGGTCATCTTCTGGACTGGCGAAAGTTTTGAGAATTTCTCGTAAAATGCTAAAAACCGATGGTTGTTTACTTCTTTCTTCTTCTGAAAAGAAACGTTCTGTTGGTCGAACCGAGCCAGTGACACGATTAGTTTCCCATTTAACTCCTTGAAGTTGCGGTAGGTTGTATAGACGTTCTGCTAGGTACTCTAACAGCACTATACCCCGCTCGTTATGGGCTGTGAGTGTGAAATTGTTGTCGCGAGTGGCAAGTTCTAGAGGTGGATTGACAAAACCGATCGCCCATCTTTTATATCTTCCTGGATATTCGTAACTACTTTTGAATAAACCTCCACGTTGAGAATCCAGGCGTAACAAGACTTCTTCTATTGCAGTCTCAATGGAAGTTTTAGTCACGGAGCGAGAAACAAATATTCCACCTTTAGTTTTGTAGCAATGGGTATGCAAATACATTGGTAATTCCTCGAAAACTTTATTTAACGTGAATTCGACAAAGTTTAACCTGTGATCCCTAGTTATCTAAAATCCGTACATCTCAAGAGTATGTAAATCAAAGGTAGTGTGTCTAATAAATCATTAAATCATTTTTGAGAACAGCAGCCTTAATGACTAAAAACCCACGACGAAAACAATTCAAACAATGATGAGAGAAACTATTAGATTCGTCTGAAAATTTGCAACACTCTCTTAGTACAGCATTTCAGAAATTCATGATGAAATGAGCCACCTACTAGTAAAGCTTTGAGAGACTCAATAACGCTACAAACTTGTGAAATCTTGTACTTAGTCTGGTTTTGGAAGGCATTAACTGTTAACCAGATCCAACGTAATAATCAGGGTTAGAGATAGTTACTGATAGCAGTTTTGTCCAGGTTTCTGCAAGGGGTAATAAACTGAATTCTTAAATGCGCGCTGTTTTTTCCTGCCTGAAAAATATTCTTGCTGTTCTTGGTTCTCCAAAGGTTTCTCCTGTGGCTGTTTTATGCTGCCCACAATTAACTGAAATTCCTTCAATAGTTCCAAAGTGATCGCGTAGTCACTGTCATTTTTTTCAACTTGTTCCAGCGGATTAGCAGGTAAAATTTTTTAATTTTTTGACTTAATTTAACTTTCAATACAGCTAACAGTCATCTGTAATTATCATAATACTTAATTGTGATAATTATTAAACGATTTATATTTGAAAATTTTATAAGTAGGTAGGCACAATTAAACCAAACTACGTAAACTTATGTAAAGCATCAGAAACGCTTTGAATATAATGTCGAGTACGGAGATAAATGTCGTCAATCCGGGGTTATTTGTCGTCCAGACAATCAGCCCTAATCCTTGTGGAGTAAAGGTTTCTGGGGTGTAGTACGGCATAGTTTCAGAATTCCAAGCAATTTGTCGCAAATTTTGTTGTGAAAATTCCACGTAATTTGTCGTAAGATAGTAAATCAACAAACAGGAGTAAAAGAGGCATAACAGGTCGGGTAACATTGGGGTGTTGCCACCCCGCAGTCCCCTAAGAACGGCTCGTGACAGTTTCCCATCAAGCCGCTCAAGCCTCAGTAACTTCCCAGTCGTTGAGTGTTAAAGAAGGCTCCTCTTTGCTGGATTTGTTGCTGTGTATGGTATGATGGCAGGCTTGATGTAGCCAAACTAAGTTGTTTAGCGAGTCATTGCCGCCCTTATGCACCGGGGTTTTATGGTGTAGATGCAATGGTTCACCATTGTAGATAGATTCACCGCATACTGAGCAAAGATGCCCTTGTTTTTCAGCCACTTTGAGATAGAAACTACCCTTGGCAAATCGGGTTTTACCGAATTTGGTGGCTCTGTCTGCCCAGTATTTTTGCAGTCTAGGGTCATCAGGTGAATTTGCGCCTGCAACTTTAACGTGTCGAATTATTGGAGTAGAAGAGGCTTTTAACCCACGTTCCGCACCCTTAACTGTCACAATCGGTTATTACGGAAGTTGATTCT
>NZ_JCACKS010000179.1:0-3011 GCF_059505505.1 Pelatocladus sp.
CATTAGATTCTTCCGAGTCCTTGTGTCAAGCCTGATTGAGATGCTCTTACCCTGTGAATAATGGGGGAATGAATATCCTGTTTTGTATCTGTATAATGGTGGTGATGACGATGGTGTGCTGCCCACCATAGTGGACCTAACTGAACTGAAGAATTGCCTAGAACAGCAAGAATAAATTGAAACCAACGCGTTGTTTTATAAGCCCGATGTGAAAAATAGCGGTGGTACCCTGCTGTGATTCCAAACATTCGTATTAACCACAGGGTAAGGCATGTAATGAGAGCAACCCAACTAAAACCCACCCAAAAAATTAATAGGCTACTAATATGAATTGATATAAAAGGAATATTATCTAAAATATCTATTTTATATTCTTGTTTTGATAACATATGCAAGCTTTTGAATTTGTACTCCTTCAGCGTGACAGATGGGTGCTTGAGATTAAGTCTTAGTAAAAGTTAGAGAAGTATAAGAAGTATGAAATGAGTTTGCAATGTTTGATTTTGTTACAAAAATCAACAAAATTAATAATTCTCAATGCCACTTGTCATTTAGAGTCGTTAACTCATACAAACAAGCCCAAAACTCAATATTCATGGGGTTTATACAGATTTTATTCCACACATGTACCTGGAATTAACAGTATGAATAACTTTTAGATTGGTTTCATTTTGATGAAATTAAAGTCGATCTCTGACTTTTGTATGATTTAAATTGTGCAGATGTTTGTAACATAAGAAGAGCTATAAAATCTATAATGTTAATAAAAGTTTAAATTATAAGCTTTAATTATGAGTTTTTTGTATTATGGTCAGGCGATCGCTCCAAGCATCACAGATTGGAATTCAACAGGCTAAAAGAGCGTTTGCCCGTAAGGGGTGGACTCAGGAAAATTTGGCTTTTGAAGTTGGCTTAAAGACTCGACAACCGATTTGGCGATTTTTCAGTGGCCGTCCGGTCGAGCGTCATATATTTCTGGAAATTTGTTCGATATTGGTACTGAATTGGCGGGAAATCGCTGCCGACCCCCCGGCTGAATTCCCAGATCCGGTCGAAGTGGGGCAGGGTACTGTTTTAGATATTGAGGTTTTTGTGCGACAGGTGCGATCGCAACGCCAAGAAAAAATTCAAGATCAGTGTGGGATCTTGCAGTTATTAGATATCGGTCATCCGGTTGCGATCGATGACATATACATTGATGTCAATATTCTGGAAGACATCCCCAGCCAACAGTGGTTAGATATCTCTAACCTGCAAAACCTTGAACCAAATGAATTTGACCGCTTTGGGTTAGGTGAGGTTGAACACAAACAAATACCAGGTATGTGGGCAGTCGAAACCTACTCCAAACTCAGGGTGCTGGGTAAACCAGGGGTAGGTAAAACGACCTTTTTGCAACATCTTGCTATTCAGTGTCAGCGAGGCGCATTTGCGGCAAACCAGGTTCCTATTTTCATCACACTAAAGAATTTTGCTGAAGAATCTAGGTTGATCGGCGAATTCAGCCTATTAAACTATATTCGCCAAGAGTTTCTCACATCTAGAATCTCAGACCCGTCAGTGATTGAAACCTTGCTTAGTGCAGGTAGAGTTTTGCTGCTGCTTGATGGTATGGATGAAGTTCTTAACCAACAGAGCAATGCTGTCTTAAGAGAAATTCGCAGATTTTCGGACAGACATCACAAAAATCGATTTGTGGCAACCTGTCGAACGGCGGCTCAAAAGCTCACCCTCCGAGGTTTTACCGATGTTGAGATTGCTCCGTTTACCCAAGAACAAATCATTGGCTTTGCCAAAAAATGGTTTGTGGCATTCACCAAGACTAACACTCAAAATGGGCAGGCACAGTCTGTTGAGTTTATTCAGAAGCTGGAATTACCTGAAAACTGGCAATTTCGCCAACTCGTGATCACACCTCTGTTTCTACATCTTGCCTGCTGGGTGTTCCACGGTCAAGAAAAATTTCCCACTAAGCGAACTGAGTTTTATAAGCAAGGGTTAGATTTGCTCTTGGGCAAATGGGATGAAACTAAAGGTGTTGAACGGGATGAGGTTTATCGAGGGTTTTTGTTACCACAAAAGCTCAGATTATTGAGTCAGATTGCGGCGGTAACGTTTGAAGAAGGTCAGTACTTCTTTGAGCAACGTGTTATTGAGCAATACATTGGTGACTATATTCGTAATCTACCTGAATTGCCAATGGAGCCAGAGGAACTGCAACTAGAAAGTGAAGCGGTGCTAAAGGCTATAGAAGCCCAACATGGGTTACTGACAGAACGGGCGCGAGGAATTTTCTCCTTCTCCTATCTGGCGTTTCAAGAATATTTGACGGCGAGAAAAATCGTTGCCAGCCATAACCTACAAGCATTGGAGCAAGCTTTGGGAGGATTAGTCACTCACGTCACTGATCCTCACTGGCGCGAAATCTTCTTGTTGACAGCTGCCATGCTCCGGAGTGCAGACGGGCTGATGCAGTTAATGAAGCAACACATTGATGCACTTGTCGCCCAAGACCCTTACCTACAAGAATTTTTGACCTGGGCAAGCCAAAAATCTCGTACTACTCCCTCCCAGCCTTTGGTTGCGACGGGTCGTGCATTTTACCTCGCCCTTGCCAGGACTCCTCACATAGCTTCTCAGTTTGCCCTGGTCTGTACCCTCGACCAAGGGATGTTTCTGGATGCGGTGTTAGATAACCTGCTGCTGGAGTGTGCGATCGACCGCAGCCAAGATTTTGCCTATGCTCATGCCTGTGGAGATGCTCTGGGCAACATTCTAGGGATTGTTTTGGATGCTGGACTCCATAAATCCCTGCAACAACTTAAGGAGCAATTGCCGAGTCCAAATCAAAACCAAGAAAAATGGAAGATCTGGTGGCAGACACACTCTTCAGCCTGGGTTGAACAGTTAAAAATGACAATCATTAATTATCGTAATATTGATCACCGCTGGCAGTTTATAGCGTTTCTTAATCTAGTGAAGTACAGTAACAACAATGGGTAAACCAATTA
>NZ_JCACKS010000180.1:0-2920 GCF_059505505.1 Pelatocladus sp.
ACTAAATAGATCCGTTTCTTTGGGGTGTGACAGTTGTGGGTGCGGAATGTGGGTTGTAGCGATCGCTCTTGGTGGAAAAACTTTTTGGTTTACTGTGTATAGCTAAACTCATATATTTGTCCAAAAATCAACCTTTAATGTGTCACTTTAAGGTGCGTTTGCCCTGAGCCAATTCTTGATCTTCCAAACGATTAGTCGCAATTTCTCCACCCTTGCCGTAGAAAATAAAACTGTTAGCACTATTCCAATTTTCTACGACATTAAGACCCTCATTAATCTCTCGTCGCAACTCTATTGAATGTAAATATTGGCTCAAGAATATTGTTTTGACAGCCTTACCTAATTCACATAAAGCTTGATAGGTTGGGTGCATTAAATTGCCCCTAGTAAATCGCTTTAAAATAGCTTCCGTTTCTGCTGTACCTAAACGCAGTGCAGTGGCATACTTAACCATTTGGTCATACTGTTGACGAATTAAATCCCAATTAATGGCACGGGTTAAAACAGGTTGTAAATTAGGATAGGCAGCAGTATTACCTGAGTCTGGGCGATATAATTTTTGTTTGTGAATTCCCTTGAGACGAGGCATCAACCCAAAGCCAAGCAGGTGACAAAAAGCAAAAGCGACCACACTTTGTCCGTGAGTATCAACATAATTCTTCTCTACCTTCATTTGGGTACAGTGGCGTAATAGTCCTTCTATCATGGCTGCCACTTCACTACTAGAACAAGTCTTTAACTGTGAATAAATACAGACAGAATTCTTCTCAACGTGCCAATAAATCATCACACCACGTCCACCATAGCGGATGTGCCATTCGGTCATTAAATTCTGATCCCAAGCACCAAACTTTTTCGAGTCAGAAGCACAAGCTGTAGTACCTTCTCCCCAAAGAAAGGGCATTCTAATATTGAAAATTGCATTAGCGACACTAGCAATGGCATTACGTAACTGTTCCTTCTGGATGAAGCGACGCTTGATATATAATAAATCCTGATAATTTTCACCACCAATCACGTTGCCTAACCGTTTCAAACCTGTATTTGTCCCCAAACCATACAAACACAGTAACAAGCGTTTTTGTAATACATCCCGGTCTAACATTTCTCGTTGAGATGCACTTTTAAACTGCTCACTAAACCCAACTCGTAAATCAGTTTCTTTGAGAATATCCAGCAATTCTCATTTTGAAAAAAAACAGATAAAATTATCTTATTTAAATAGAGAACTTGTGTCGAACCATGATTTTTCGACAGATAATTATCATCCGACGCTAGAGATAGACAGGTTTGAAAAAATCTGTCCATGAAAAATTAATTTCAACTCATAAATCTAGCTGAAATTCTAACCAAATTTATATTTTTATTTAATAAATAACTTTCTCCTCCTCTTTCAATATATTGACATTTTTAACTAGAATTTACTTTTTTAAATGGAACGTGTTCCCTCAGAATGAATGAGAAAAAATCCGACCAGTCTTTAAAATATAAAAATTTTAATAGGGTACGAATATCATTAAAAAAAGAAGTCCGAGTTACTAATAACTCACGAATATGAGTGATAGGTGTAATTCACTAAATCTAAAACAGTATGAAATAAAAAAGCTAGCAAATTTAAAGACAATAAGAACTCACACAAATGATTTTGACCATGACCAAAGTTATGCTCTAAATTATAACCATGATTTTTCAGAACGTTATTACCTTCATTCTCAATTTTCCATCTACTGCGTCCAGCTTTAACAACTTTTTCAACATTATTTTCAGTGATTTTATGATTAGTTATCCAATTATTTTGGTAGATAATTTTCTGTGTTTTCTCATTAATAACAGTTACTTCACACCAATTAACTTCGAGACTTGAGTCTCCATCTCTCAAGGGAAGCTTATCAGCATAACGATAACGATAAATTAGATTTTTTCGCCCATCCCATTGTTTCTTTTCAATGGTTGTAACTTCTCCACTTCTTTCTAAGAATTCTAGCCATTCATATAAAGTCTTATGCGACGTTTCCAGACAAACAAAAATAAAATTATAACCTTGTTTTAAAGCTAATTCACAAATAGGTTGATGAGAATATAAGTCATCCCCTAAAAGGGTTACAGGATAACCATACTTATTTTTATGATTCTTATTTAACCATCTTTTAACAGCTGCATTTTCGCAGTCTTGCTTTTCATATCCATCTTGTTTTTTAATAAATTCTGGCTCGAAATTAATCACTTGTTTATGATTCGGAGAAACTATCACAGGTGTGACACAGCCATGAAAATAGGTTGTAGTCCCATTTCGATGATTACGATAGTTACATTGAGGGCAATTAATTTTTTTAGATGAGAAATATTCTGTGCCATCTAAAGCTATTAAAATTTCTTTATCTAAATAGAGAAACTTTTGCAAAACTCCCTTTTCATTTAACCATTTATAGACTTTCTGAAAAGCCATAAATATAGTAGTGGCTGGAACCGGATCTAACAAATTTCTTATTTGATTGTCACTCGGAATTTTCGCAATTGAAAATAAACTTTCTGCGTTATCTTTTCCTTTATTGCTTCTCATTAAACGTTGATGGTCTAAAAAAGACGGTGATTGAGTAAAAAAGACCGAAAACGCAGCCATCACTGCATCTTCTACCTCATATTTGGTATTATTTCCGGGTTTCCTTTCATCCGGTAAGTTATGCAATGATGACCGTAAACATTGCATTAATTCAGGAATTTCTATGGTTGCTGCTTTTTGAGCCATCTTCGAGTAATTTAACGCGCTGTCGGATTTTTAATTCACCGATTTTACCTCCAAAGACAACAATTATAAATTTTTATTTCCCTTCAATTCCTTATTCTAAAAACCGAACTATCTTCCTGCCCACATTCCGCACTTCAAATTGAAGTACAAAGAGATTACATCATGAGAAAAGCG
>NZ_JCACKS010000181.1:0-2868 GCF_059505505.1 Pelatocladus sp.
CGTCTCAAAGTTGTTCTTGTTGTATATCGTTGCAAACATTCCAACAGTGCTAATACAGCGTATTGCAGGTTTATGAGGTACAGACTATTCGGTCATAAATTATAAGAAAGTTTTTCACTCAATCAGAGATGTACCTCATTTACTTGAAAACTGCTGTATATCTGGCATGGGCTTTCTGTAGCGATTGAGTTGTAGTTGTGGTAAACAATAACTCTACTACGGAAAGCCCTCTTTATTTTGGCGAAGGTATTGCAGTATAATAAAGTTTCAGATTATATAAAAATTCAAAATCTTGCTTCATTAAAAATGAAAGAAAAACAATATAATGAAGCTTATGATAATTTTAAAAAATTAAGAGATGAGTATAAAATAACAGGCTCAAATGAATGTGCAGATCCAGAAACCTTGATTTACAAAAATAATGCTCTGATTGGTAATAATGAAGCATATACAATTGCTGTGGTGGTTCCGATTGAAGATTTTCGAGATAGCGCTTTAGAGATATTACGCGGTGTTGCTCAAGCTCAAGAAGAATTTAATAATGCTCCAAAAAATATAAACGGGAAAAAACTTAGAGTAATTATTGCTAATGAAAAAGATAATGATAAGGAACTTAGTTCAACTCAAAAAATAGCTGAGACTTTAGGTAGCACCAAAGATATTTTAGGAGTTGTTGGTCATTTTTCTTCTGGTAATACTGAAGTTGCAGCTCCTATATATCGTGTTCACGAATTAGTATCAATTTCCCCCACTAGTACTAAAGTGAAAATTGCAGAGGGAAACGAATACTTCTTTCGTATTATTCCTGATAATAAAGCTGAGGCAGAAGCTTTAGCAAGCTATATGATTAATAATACTAGGATTGCATCAAAGAAGGCAGCCATTTTATTTAAAAAAGAAAATAAATTTAGTCTATCTCTTAAATTGGAATTTAGCTCTGCTGTGAAGAACAAAGGAGGAACTATCTTCAAGTCCTATGATATAAGTCAAAATTTTCTGGGTTCGGAAGTTTTAAAGGATGTGAAAAATTCAGGTAATGTTCCTGTATTTATGCTCGCAAATACCAAGACAGACCTACCAGAAATTATTTATAATTTGCAAGCAGAAGAATTTCAAAGTTTTTATTACTTAGGTGGAGATGCTATCTACGATCCAAGTTTGTTGAAAAATAAAGTAAAAAGATTACGCAATGTAGTAATTGCAATCCCTTGGCACTATACCATTAATTCTGGAGAATCCAAAAAATTTGTTAATGACTCTTATAGACTTTGGTGTCAGCCTAAAGATAGCGAAGATAAAGTTACTTGGCGAACAGCTACTGCTTATGATGCTACAAAGCTTTTAATTGAAGCACTAAAAGAGAATCCTAGTCGAGAAGGAGTAAGACAGTACCTTTCCAGACTTAAAAACAATATTTCATTTGATAAAGGAGTTACTGGACGCATAAAATTTAAAGCAAATGGCGATCGCGATGGTGAAAGCAAGCTAGTGCAGATGATACCAGATCAGAATTCGCCAGAAAAATATGTGTTCAAGTGTATCCAAGGTTGTGAAGGAAAGTAGCCGGGAGCATCCCAATTTTTGAAAAAGACCTGGCGATTAGAAATCGTGGTTATACAAACCAAGTCCGCCTACGCGGACTAATACCTTCGTTACCGAGCTTTAAGCAAAACTTATCAATCTAGAAGCTGTGCCTTAAATCAGTGAACAGTGAACAGTTATCAGTTATCACGGCGTATGGTGGGGGATTTAAACCCACCACTAAAGCCTACCACCTTCTTAGTGGGGGACTTAAACTCAAGAATAAATACATCACTCTTTACTGATAACTGATAACTGATAACTGTTAAACTATTGCTAAAGCACCCTAAAAAATTTAATTTATTATGACTCAAGCATCAGTAAAAACTCTGTATGTAACAGATTTTGCATTGTGGATTGAGCAGACTGTCAATAGCTTAAAATCCCAAGATTATAGCAATGTAGATTGGGAAAACTTAATTGAGGAAATAGAAGCGTTGGGGAAGAGAGATAGACGAGAATTAGAAAGTCGTTTGACAACTTTATTTGAACATGCTTTAAAACGTAATTATGTAAATTTACCAGAATGTTATGGTGGTTGGGAAGCAACAATTAGCCGCACACAACAGGAAATCAACCGCATTCTTCGAGATTCTCCTAGCCTGCTTAATTATTTATTAACTATATGTGATGAATGTTATCAAAATGCCTCTAAAAACATGAGTAAAGAATATGAAACAAAATTTCCTGATAAATGTCCTTTTCCTAATGATGTAGAAACATTATTGAAACAAAACGGAGTCAATCTGAAGAATGTCTAACAACGTATATGATCGCGATTTGCAAGATTGGATAGAGCAAACAATTCAACAATTACGAAATCGTGAATTTGAGTCGCTTGACATTGAGCATTTAATTAAGGAGCTAGTGGATTTGGGTAAAGCGGAAAAAAATGCTCTCAAGAGCAATCTGACTATTTTGTTAGCGCATTTACTCAAGTTAATGGTTCAACACGATGCACTCGATATGATGAAAGGAAGTTGGTATAGTTCGGTACTTGAACATCGTCAACGAGTTCTCAATAATTTATCAGATACTCCTTCTCTCAAAAGTTTTTTGGTAGAAGCAATAGAAAAAGCTTATCCAGATAGTCGAAAGCTAGCGATCAAAGAGGGTAAGCTGGCTAAATTTGGGGTTCGCGTACCAGAGGAAAGTGAGTATCCAATAGTTTGTCCTTTTTCGGTTGAGCAGATTCTAGATGAGGATTTCTACGGGCTGTAATTATAGATAAATTTGTAACTCCCCAGGTAGGACTGTAAGGATCATTCCATTGAGAGAAGAATTATG
>NZ_JCACKS010000182.1:0-2739 GCF_059505505.1 Pelatocladus sp.
CTAGGCGGGATACAGTTTCAACATGAAAAATTTTGACTTATGTGTACACCGTAGGCTTGCGCTTAGGGGATTAAGGGGTGGGGTACTGGGTACGTATTGGACACAACCGAGAAGCGCTATAGATGCAGAAGCTCAATCCAAAATCGTTCGGCAGAGGCTGACGACGAAGTCTAAAATCCAAAATGGTATCACTCTTGCGGGTAAGCTTAATCCAGAAGATAAACTAGTAAGAATCACACAATTATTGGTATAAAACTGCTCTATGTCTTTAAAAATAGATCAAGGACTATTTAAATATGATTTTATAGATTACCACGCAATCCTAAGTGTGCCAATAAATGCAGACACCAAGGAAATCCGCAAACGTTATCTGAAAATAGCTCGGTGTCTGCACCCGGATAGCTCTTCTGTGTCTTGTAACACGGAAAAACAGCTAGCAAGCGATTTGTTGTCCAAGTTAGTTAACCCTGCTTACGAGAAACTATCTCAAGAGAAAAATTATACAGAATATATTATAGTTCTGTCGCAAATGGGTAAGCGTTTATTACAAGAATCTGCGGCTTTGGAACTAACTACCGATGTAGCAAAACAGCTAATAAAGATACCCAATCTAGAACATGCTTATAAAGTTGCGATCGCCAAAATTGCTGAAACTCAATACGAGTCTTTAGAGCAAGTCGTGCAAATTATTGGTTTAGTCAGCGAGTTAAACTTGGTTTATTTAATGCGGAGTGTAGGTAAATCACAATCTGCACCACCGACAATAAACAAAGCCACTGCACCCCCACCTGAATTACCCAAAGAAGATTCAAGCGTAGTTCTTCAATATATCCGTCGTTCCCAAGACTTAATTGCCAAAAATCAACTCACCCAAGCAGAAGTAGAATTACGAGATGCTCTGAAGCTTGAGCCAAATAATAGTCATTGCCATAGCTTGATCGGAATGGTCTATTTAAGGCAAAATCGAACCACGATGGCAAAAGTTCATATTGACCGCGCCTTGCAACTAGACCCCAAAAACGAAACAGCGTTGGAGGGAAAACGCAAAATTGAACAAATGTCGGGTCAAAAACCCGGTAGCGCCAAAGCTGCGGCGACTTCATCTGCTGCGGCTAAACAACCAGATAAATCTGGAGGTGGCGGTCTTTTTGGTGGTTTGTTTGGTGGGAAGAAAAAATAATGGTGTATCAACCACCGGCGGGAGCTAGGGATCTATTACCCCTTGATGTGGCTCAGAAACGCTGGATAGAAGATAGGCTACAGCAGGTATTTCACAGTTGGGGATATCACAGAATTATCACCTCAACTCTAGAGCGGATAGATACGCTGATGGCGGGGGGTGCGATTCAACGCTCAACTGTGATTCAATTGCAAAATGCCGAAAACGAAGAATTGGGGTTACGTCCCGAACTGACAGCCTCAATTGCTCGTACAGCCGTGACTCGCATGGCGGGTGTTAACTATCCCCAGCGTTTGTACTACAATACCAATGTTTTCCAGCGATCATCGGATTATCGGCGCAATCAACCGCAGGAATTTTATCAAGCTGGGGTAGAGTTATTAGGTACTAGTGGCTTACTTACTGATGCAGAAGTAGTGCTTTTGATCGCAGATTGTTTGCAAGCGCTTTCAATTAACCACTGGCATTTAATTTTAGGCGAGGCTGGAATTACCCAATCGCTGTTACAGGTATTTCCCGCTAATGTACGTAACCAAGTCCGTTATGCGATCGCTCATCTTGACCGAATTGCGATTGATAATTTGCCTCTAACTGAAGAATTACGCTCTCGCGCCAGAATTCTCCTGGATTTGCGTGGAAATAGTGGTGATGTTTTACAAAAAGTCAGTAGCTTGGATCTGGATGCTCCCCAGCAAGAAGCGGTGAATAACCTCAAATCTTTGGTTGAGTTACTGGAAAATCGGTCAAATTTCCCATTAATATTGGATTTGAGCCTGATTCAAACTTTTGACTACTATACTGGCATTTCTTTTGAAGTCGTGAGTGATACCGGAATTGGAGCAAGAGTATTAGGACGTGGTGGTCGTTATGACCAGCTTTTAGGACAGTATCATCCCCAAGGCAATAATATTCCGGGTATTGGTTTTGCTTTATTTATTGAAGAATTATACCAAGCTCTTGCTTATTGTCAGCAATTACCGCAAACAACACCAGCTAGTAATTGGTTAGTTGTCGCAGAAAATCATCATGCATATGATGCAGCTTTTGCCTACGCCGAAAAACTCCGTAATTCTAATAGTTTGGTGCGAGTAGAAATGGATTTAGGAGGACAAGACGCCGAAGCAATTCGTCAATATGCGCGCGATCGCTCTATCGCTCAGATCGCTTGGGTGAAAGCTGATGGCTCAACAACTATTGAGTCGAATAATTAAATCTTTTTGGTCTGTAGAGACTGTAAATTTACGGTCTCTACAAAGGATTGTGGGCTTAACACCAACTGCATTTAGCTATGACTGAACTGCTGCGACAGGTTTCTGAGTCTTAAATGGCTAGACAAGGAATGATTCTATGCAGCCTCACATATATTTAGATAAAAAAACAAAATTATATCAAAATTAGAATTAATTTGATAGACATTTAATTATTCTATAGTAATCATAGAAACTATAAATCTTAACTAGTGTTAATTAGTCCTAAAAATAGTATTTACTATAATTTAATACACCTTAAGCTGTTCAGCATTTAAATTGGGTATAATAAAAAGCCGAATTCAGTAAAAA
>NZ_JCACKS010000183.1:0-57981 GCF_059505505.1 Pelatocladus sp.
TTGTTTCATCCTTTAACACTCAACTTCTACATCGCACCGCTATATCTACGCCTAATCGTTTTGATTCATTGCTCTAATTTACTATGTCAAAAATTTAGGGTTGTCACTTCAACTCATAACTGGAGTTTATGATTTTAGTCTTTAACATCTTCATTTATTTATCTCAGACGAATCTCCCTACCTGGAGGTCTTATTGCTCCTTATTGACAATAGCTTTGAATGCCATTTTTGTTGATTCATGGCTACTCAAATGTCTTTTTTGACTTCAGATGTTTGTTTTTATTCTTACTTCCTTTTTTCTCTCAGTATTTTCTCTCTGTGACACTTGAGGGTGCGGAAGGTGGGTTTTATCAGTAGCACTTTCTCTGACCAGTTCCGAAGCCAAAGTCATTTTTTGAATGATTGGTGCTAAAGCTTGCTCTGTTGGTTGATGGGATTCAAAAGTCAGTAGTTCGACCGCCTGCTGTATCAGTTCTGGCTGTGGCAAATATCTAAGATGCGCTGTGATTCGGCTTTGTACATCCCTTATGAAAATCCTGGCCAACGTGGACGACCACGCCCAGAACGCTTGACTTGTCCTTGTTAAACTCCCTTTCGGGTGTCAATCGCATAAATGACGGTCTTCCTGTTTGACATTTGCGCTATTTTGCAAATAGTCTTTGACCCAATTGCAACCTTGCATGAATAATTTCTCTGGGCTGGAATCAAAATCTAAATTCCAGAGAATGGCATTACCCAGTGAATCTGATGAAGCTAGCAGCCGACCATCAGCATTGAAACTCAGACTTTTGACCCCAGCAGTATGACCACCAAGGGTTTGCAATACTTCTCCCTTACGATTCCAAAGCTTGATTGTCATGTCTTCACTAGCCGTGACAATAGTCTGTCTATTAGAAGTGAAAACTAGAGCATTTACCTCACCCTCATGTCCCCGGAGAGTTAATAACTCTTTACCCTGTCGGTTCCACAGCTTAACTGTTTTATCCTTGCTAGTAGTAGCGATCGTCTGGCTATCGGAACTGAAACTAACTGAATTTACTCCTGCCTGATGCCCGTGCAATGTTAATAATTCTTTACCATCCCGGCTCCAAAGTTTAGCTGTGCTGTCTTCGCTGGCGGTAGCAATAATTTGACCATCGGGGCTGAAACTCACACTCCTTACACCTGCTTGATGTCCCCGTAGAGTCAACAATTCTTTACCTTTGAGATTCCATAATTTGACGGTTGTATCCCAACTGGCACTGGCAATAATCTGACTATCAGGGCTAAAACTAACGCTTCTTACATCCCCCTGATGACCCCGCAATGTTGCCAATTCCTGACCAGCTAGATTCCACAGTTTAATAGTTTTGTCTCGGCTGCTAGTGGCAATGAATTTGCCATTAGGACTGAATTGTAAACTTCTCAATGTATCGTCATGACCGCCAAGTTTCGTTAGTAGTTGTCCCTGTAGGTTCCACAGTTTAGCCATAGTATAGCGACCAGCAGTACCAAGGATCTGACCATCAGGACTAAAACTAACACTTGCAGCAGCAGCTTCACCAAGATTGAGTATGAAAGGGTGAGATTTAGTGTCCAAATTCCACAGTCTTACCATCCCATTCTCACCACTACTCGCAAGCAGCTGACCATCCTTACTAAAGTTGACACCCCAAACTGCATCTGTATGACCTTGGAGAACTTCCAATTGTTTTCCTTGGCGATTCCAGAGTCGCACAGTTTTGTCCCAGCCAGCAGTAGCAATGGTCTGACCATCGCGGTTGAATACTACACTACCAACTGTATCAGTATGTCCATGCAGGGTTACTAGTTCTTTTCCTTCTAAATTCCAGAGTTTTGCGGTTTTGTCCTTACTGGCAGTGGCAATTATTTTACCATTCCTACTGAAATTAACATACATTACCCAATCGCGATGTCCCTTGAGCGTCAATAGTTCTTGACCATCAAGGCTCCAAACCTTTGCAGTACCATCCCGACTCGCAGTAGCAATCATTCTTCCTTTGGGACTAAAACTAATCGCCACAGCAGGTGCATTATGGGTATGGAATGATCGCAATTCTTTACCTTCCAAATTCCATAACCGCATTGTGCCATTCCACTCCATCCCCGCCACCATCCTGCTATCGGGGCTGAAGCCTACGCACGCTACCCAATCCTTGTGAGGTAAAGTGAGAAGTTCTCGACCATCTTCAACACGCCAAACCTTAACAGTTTTATCTCGACTGGCGCTAACCAACATTTTACCATCCGGGCTAAAATTAACACTCCACACCCCATCAGTATGTCCTCGGAGGGTATGAAGTAGCTTACCATCACGTTGCCAAATTTTCACTGTCTTGTCCCAACTAGCAGAAGCAAGCTTCTGCCCATCTGGGCTAAATTTTACCCGTGTGACCACATCTGTATGCTCCACTAGGCGGTTACTTTCGCGTACCCAGTAAATAGACTGCCGTAGCGCCTTTTCTACCTGTACTTTTAAGTCTGTGTCCGCATTATTCCATCCCATTTGGTTTAATTTCATACTTGCTTTCATACTTGCAAGCAAAGCATCTAAGTTATGATTAGACTCAAAAGCAGCTTCTGATGAAAGAGTGAGCGCTTTAATCTCACCAATAGTTACCTGTCGTTTTTGTTGTGCTGTTTGCCATGTCAGCAATCCTGACAGTCCTACTAAAGTCACAGCTACTACTGAAAGCACCGATAACCCTATCAGTCCGCGCCGAATGGTTTTCTTCGCTTGCTGTTGGGCGTTCAGCAGAATTTGATTTGCTTGTTCGGATGTGCTGAGGGCATTTTGTACCTCTCGTTTATCGAGTTCCTCACTGGCAGCTAAAAACCGATAATCTTGGTTGCTTAAACTTTTTCCCCTTGCCCAAGCTTGAGCTTCTTTAAGCGCTTCTCCTCGCAGAAGATATGTTTCATTTTGATAATCAGATGCTACCCAAGCATTCAGTAAATCTGCGTAAGTTCGCAGCTTCTTGAGTTGCTTTTCCACCCATTCACAGTTAAAAACCTCCTCATATATGCGGTTGTAAATCTGTAATACACCTTGTTGTTTAACAACTAATCCCGACAAAAGTAACTCTATTTTTTCTGGAGAATCATCCGCAGGGACACTACCATCTTGGAGAATTTGCTGATATAGTCCCAGCAGCCTGCTAGCGCGTTGTTCGTTGCTAAGTAAGCGATCGCGTATTGTTCTTAAATGCGGTGGTTCATCTTGGGCTGCCCAATTTTCAATAATACGCGATCGCACAATTGCAGATACTTGATCAGCAATCTCCTCATGCTGCGTTAATATCTCCCCCATCAACTTTTGCAGAAATGGATATTGAGGAGTTGGAAATTCTTTGCTTTTCTCCCCATCTTCCTTCTGTGCTACCAACTGACATAGCTTCTGAGTTAAAAATGGCTGTCCTCCCGTCCAAGCCAGGATCTCCTTGAGTACCGACTTTGGATTTACCGAATCAGCCAGTCCTAGTTCTAATGGTTTTACTTCATGCAGACGGAAACCATTCAACTCAATCGCCCGACCGATATTAAAAGGTGTCCGGGTTTTATCTGCAATTAAATCTGAGGGGGTTGCTACTCCCAACAAAGCAAAAGTCAGGCGTTTATATTCATGACAAGAGCGAATCAGAGCAAAAAAATCATCAGTATTAAATGCTAAGCTGAGGGTACTGTCGATTTCATCGAAAAAAATCACAATCGGTTGGGCGATTAATTCTGGCAGTACGTTTTGCAGCAATTCCCCCAAGCGACCTACGGGTGATAAATCTTGTCGTTCTGCTAGCCAATTGCGGACGTTAATTTGGCTAGATAAACGGAAACTTCGCACCAGACGCATAATAATGTCAGCATACCATTGGTCTGGTGTAATGTTCTTGTTCCCAATCCCAGACAAGTCAACCGTTGCACAGGCAAAGCCATCCTCTTGCAGTTGCTTCGCCACCTGTACCCGCAGGCTAGACTTCCCCATCTGGCGGCAGTTGAGAACGTAGCAAAAAGCACCTGCTTTCAAAGCCTGGTAGAGTTCTTGATCTGCCTGGCGCATGACATAGCTAAGTGCATCTACTGGCAGGCGACCACCAACTTGATATTCGTAGGGTGACAACAGTTCGTGCATTCTGATTGCCTGCGTCATTGATCAAAGGTTGACTGACTTTATTTTTAGGGTTTGAGCGGTCAATTGTCGATGTAGAAAAGTTAAGGATTTTGAAGACAGAGAGAACTTAGAATTATTAGGGATCGGAGATCGGGGATTAGGGAAGAGATTTTAATTAATTCAAGACTGAGAGCGGGGTTGAAATCGCCAGTTAACAGCACGAGCCTGAGGATAGGGGCGTAAAGGTACAAGTTCAGAAATAGAAGTCAAATTATAGTTTTTGCCAGGAATGCGAAATCGCCATTTAACAGCACGGGGTTGGCGATAAGGACACTCCGGAGTAAGAAGACGCTCAAAGATCAAAGCACGGTAGATGAGTTTAATTTTCTTTGGTTCGCTAGCATCTGTAGAAGCTTCTACTTTGCAGATACTTGCTTCAGGTTTAAGAGGCTGGTTAGCTTGAGAATCTACCTCGCGATTAAATATTTGCATAGTTTTAAATACACCTAAATGAATCAGTTCGTCTTATACAAGTTGTCAGCAAATTTCATCGCCAGTTGACGTAACTGATACCACGATACTTCAATTGGCGTGGTAACTGTTGTTGTTTTACAACTTTGGGTAAATGAAATCTCGCCTTTACACCTCTATAGAGACCAATTCTATATTCTTCGGTGATGTAAGTTTCATAAGGGTTAGATTCGTAATTGGCAGTTCGATAAGTTAGTTGCATAGTGTTTTCCTGCTAGGGAATGTATAACGCTTACATCTCTACTTATAGGTTTGAGACAAACAATAGTCGATACAGAAAAGTTAAGGATTTTATTGACTTAACTCTTGATTTCAATTCTTAACTTTTTACACATCAAGCTTCTCGTAGCTATAATCCCGCAAAAATTAACACTTAAGACACCACACAGTTATAAACATTGTCTACCTTGCCATAATCTAGCTTGACTATCCGGTCTGATAAATAAAAATATTGGTCGTCATGAGTAACCACTACCACAGTTTTACCTTTATTTTTTAGCTCAGATAATAATTGTGTGTAAAAAAGCTTCTTAAATATAGGGTCTTGGTCTGAAGCCCATTCATCAAATACATAAATAGATCTATCTTCTAAATAAGCAGTCAATAAAGCAAGACGTTTTCGCTGTCCTTGAGACAATAAGGTAGTCGAAAGTCTACCATTTTTAACTTGAACTTTTTTATCGAGTTGTAATTTGACTAGATAATCATATATTTGCTCGTCAGCAATAGTTTTACCTAAATTAAATAAATTATCGAAGAGATAAAAATCGGAAAATACAACTGAAAAATGTTGGCGAAACCACTCTTGATTTTCTGTAGTAACTAATTTGCCATTGAGATAGATTTTTCCACTTTCAGGAATGTATAAACCAGTGATTAATTTAATAAGAGTAGACTTACCACTACCATTACCACCGACAATAAAAATAATTTCACCGCCTGAAACAGTCAAATCAATTGGGCCAAGAGTAAAAGCTGTATCTTCTGAGTCTTGATGATAGGTATGAGTGATACCCACAAATTCTAAACGGTGACAAAAATTATCTGCTTCATCCCAATTCATTAAATTACTTGCATAACAGTGATTGGACAATGATATTTTGAGAGAATTAACCTTCTTTAAAGCAACAGTTGCTTTGCTGAAAGTAGGAATAGCACTCATCATGTAGTCTAAAGGTGAAAGCAGGTAGAGAATAGTCAGCGCATATCCAGATAAAATATGAATGGGGATAGTTTGGAGATTAGGCAGAGCAAAAATTACCAGTCCAACAACTACAAAGAATAAAATATTTCCCCAACTAGCAGCCGCTGCAAATATAGTCATCCCAACTACATTGTTACGCCGATATAATTGTGCAGTTTCTCTCAGTTCTTTCTTTAAAAATGTTTGTCGTCGCTGATAGTGAAGCTTCAGTTCTTTGCTTCCCTCAGCAATGCTCTGAAAATGATTAAATAATTTATCTTCTTGCTGACGAGCTAAAATAAAGAATGAGGTTGCTTTGTGTGCTACCTGTTGATAGCTAAATATTCCTAGTAGTAAAGAAATGACCACCAGCAAAAATATCGTTGGAGATAACCACAACAAATAAAAAAGGCAAGTCACTACAATAGTAATGTCAATACACAATGTAGGAATAACGTAAACCGTGTTAGAAATTGCCAAAACATCATCAGTTAGTGTAGCTAAAATGCGATGTTTTCCTAAACTCTCCAAATAATACAGTGGTGCAGCTAAAATTTTCTCACTCAAAATGAGTCGTAATTCTAAAATTGCTTTTTCTGCTAGATTTATTAATAAATATTTAGAAATGATGTTAGTAATAAATTTTATAAAACAAAGACTGACAAAACTCCAAATTAATGCTGTCATCTGTGATGAATGATTAACTTGAGTGTTGATTGTAATAAGTAATCCAGCGGTGCTAACCCCACTTAATAAACCCATGAAGGCAGCAAGAATCAGGATTCTCCAAGAAGAACGTAACAGTAAAGTTATTAAGTTCATGCCAACTCTTTTGTGATAGATAGTCTTGCTGTTTATATATAGAAGTTGGATGATCGCAGTGTCGATACAGAAAAGTTAAGGAAATAGGGATGAAAATGACTTAACTTACAAACTTAACAATTGAATAGAGGAGGTAGAAACGAGATTTCAGTAGATTGGCAACGGCTCAAATTCCCTAACTAATCTACATCGACTATTGCAGCCCCACATTTTACAAAGAAAGAGAACAGTTAAGATTTGCCATCAAAGTCAATTTTATGAACGCTAAACTAGACGTGATCGTCATTGGGGCTGGTTTTTGCGGTATTACTGTAGCTGCAAGTTTAAAAAAATTTGGGATTAATAATTTTATTGTGATAGAGAAGGGTGAAACTGTCGCAACTATCTGGAAAAATGCCTACGAACGATTAGTTACTCAAAATCCTTATTTTACTCTACCTTTCTTTGAGGGCAAGGGAAAATATTCCACGTTTAAGACCAAAGATGAAATGGTGCAGTATTTAACAGAATATGCATATCATTTTCAAGTTGATTCTCATACTCGCTTTGGTGAGGAGGTGCAAAGTATTACCAAGATTTATAATCAAAATCAAACAGATAATTACTGGCAGATACAAACAACTAAAGACATTCTATACAGCAAGATTCTTGTTATATGTACTGGACTAAATAATGAACCTGTGATACCAAACTTTTGTGGGCAAGAATGTTTTTCAGGGAGAATTATTCATAGTAGTGCCTATAAAAATGGTTTTTCTTATAAAAGTAAAAAAGTTTTAGTCATTGGTTCGGGAAATTCAGCAGCAGAAATAGCACTTGATTTATATGAACATGGTGCTGCTCGTGTAGATATGTTAATACGTGGTCAACGCTGGGTATTTCCTCTTTATCCGAGACTGCGATCGCTACAATATTGGTTATGGCGAAGCAGGTCATATTTTAAACAGTTGTTTAATCAAACTACAACAGATACGAGAATAGAAGCTATGGAGAGAGCCATAGACTTTTCTCCAGAAGAATTACAAACATACATCAAGGAAACTGATAAATTTATTCAGCGTTTTGCTTTAGATTTGAGTGCATACTCTATCTATCCAGAAGATAAAGGGCCAATGGATGTGGAAGTTAATCAGGGTCGTGTCGCGTGGGTAGATAGAGGTACTGTCAAACAAATCAAAAAAGGAAATATTCAAGTAATCTCTAGTAATATTCAACAACTCACAAAAACAGGCGTAATTTTTGCCAATGGTGTAGCACAAGATTACGATGCAATTATTTTAGGTACTGGCTTTCGTCCTAGCATCAATAAAATATTGAGGCAGCCTGAATTGTATCTAAATGTGAATGATAGGTTATTACCAAAAACAGATAGTAAATGCCAATCTATTGTTGATCCCACACTTTACTTTGTAGGCTTTGAGAAAATTGTAGGCGCATCCGCAACTTATGGATATTACGGTTGGTGTACAGGTAAAAGAATTGCCTTGCAATTGCTGGAAAGACCATTTTTATCGCATCAAAAATTGCAGATTCGCCTTTAGTTAAGAGTGATGTTGTAAAAGTTAAGTCTCTAGTTAAGTTAGCTTCTAAATTTAATTCCTTAACTTTTCTGTATCGACTTTTACCTTGGCAAATTCTATAAAGATAACATCACACCTGTAATCAAGGAGTTGAACTGATGAATCGTGTAATGAATTCTATGCACAATATGCGCCAGAACAGAATACTTACATTAGCCTTACCAATCAGCATTTTGTTATTGACACAAGCTTGTGCGCCACCTCCTTCTCGAATGATATCTACACAACCTAATGTAGATAATTCTGTGAACTATCCACTCAATCAAGCTGGTAATTAAATTTATCTAAGTTTTCCCGGCTGTAGTTATTCCAAATCATAGAACTTACACAAAATTTTTAAGTGTAAGTTCTTGACACCGAAACTGTTTGAATCCCCATTATCTGAACTAATAACTAGGAGAAAAAATATGCAACCACAATGGGATAATTATTTACAAACATACACCAACAAAGCTTATCAGTACACAACTTTAGTAGAGCATACAGGGGTGTTGATATCCTTGGCGATGGATAGCGATCGCCGCATTTATTATACTGTTCTCGATCAGCAAGATGACCCCAACCCTATTGATGCCAGAAATTGGTCATTAACGCCCCAAGAATTGATTTTTCCTAACGAAATTACTCAAGTTGGTTTTGGGATTCTGCCCAACAAAGTTTTACCAACTGTGAGAAGCAATGGTCAACCTGCAATTAATCGTTCAGAAATCGATTTCTTTCGTTCTACCACCGCTAGACTAACAGCAGATGAACCATTTCAAGCCTTGAGTGATGGACAATATATTTACATCTTCCGTCAGTCTATAGATGGTAATCATCCTGATAACGTCACTGTCATAAATTCAGATGGACAAACATCTATTCCTATTGTTGACAAAACTCTCTTAGTAGATAGATTTATCCTTTCTGGTACGCAACTCAAAACAGCTAGAGAAGTCCGCTATCGTCGCAGTCGCCATAAAATTCTCAAAAATGGTGCTAAAGATACTCTCGGCGCTACAGATATGGATAATCGTCCATTTTTTGAGCCAACTATGGAGTTAAATTTTATTGGGAATTTGATTGATGGACGGTTTACAGTTTTACAACTCCCAACGGGTATTCCAGATATTAAACGTTGGCAGATATTTGTTCATAATCAACAGACTAACAGAATTGATGCGTACAATATCGAACGTTCTGCTGATGGCTTTTTCAATACTCAAGGTACAGAAAGTCCAGAGACATTTGCGAAAATGGGTTATGCAGAAACAGCGTTAAAGCTGGATGCTGATACCTATATTGCAGGTAAAGCGCAAGTTCTCAATAAACAAGAGTTTAATATTTCGGCTTGGATTAAACCAGAAACTACTGGTGTGATTTATTCAGAAGGAACACCAGCAGCAGTTTTCCAAATTAGCTTGGTAGAAACTCAGTTAAATACTAATGGACAAGTTCTTCCTGGGTACGGTTTACAGGTAAGCGCTAACTCCAAGACTGTCACTTCTGCGGCTAATGCGATCAAAATGGGGGAATGGAATCATATTAGTATTTCTCTGGCTCCGGCTCCCGATAATATGAATGCGCCAGCTAATTCTGGTGTGGTAAAAATTCAAGTTGGGGATGCAGTTGTTAATGGTGAAGGCGAAGACAATCAATATTTATTGTTTCCTACCACTGCTGCAACGACAACTTATATGGTTGTGGGGAGAAATGTTGCTTCGCTGTATGGTGGAACACAACCCGCTTTACCTATTGTCGCCACTGTTGATGAATTATCGATTTGGGAACGGGAACGTTCAGAACTGGAAGTTAGAGAGACTAAAAAGTTCCGTAAGGCGGGAAATGAACCTGGTTTAATTACCTATTGGCAATTTGATGAAGGTAACGGCACAACTGTTTACGATCGCACTGACACCCTCAACAATGGTATTGTCGAAGGGCAAGCCGAGTGGATACAGTCTGACGCGCCTATAGGCGATAATCCTGGTATTCAACGCACGAGTTTTGGATTTGGCGATCGCACTGTGGCAGGTAAAGGTATCTCTGCTTTACTGTATTATCAGCAAGAGGAACTACCTACTGGACATGATAGAACACCTGCACCCATCAAACAAAATGCCCGTGTGTTGGTGGGGGTAGCCACAGCCGATGAAAATGATACTCAGAAAAAAATAGCTGTCCTTGATTTTGCTGTCAGTAAACGGGGGCGTTTATCGCAAATTCCCGACAATATCAATCTACCGTTGATAGACACAAAGACAAAAGACCCGAATACCTTTATCAACAAAATCATTGAGTTAGAACAAACCGAAATTCCCAATATCCAACGGGAAATTGACTCTCTCAGTAAAGAAATTGTGACGCAACAAGCAGCAATTCAAACATTAATTATTGATAGAGCAAATAGCGCAAGACTGAGAGCAAATTTACAAAATAGTAGGGGTGTTACAGGATATTCTCAAACTGGATTTCTCGGTGCTAGTCAGCGATTAGGCATTGGCGATCATCCCACATTAAATATTGCCATTAACTCGGTAAAACCCGATCCAGGGTTATATGTCATCCTTTATGAACAACCAAACTTCCAAGGAACTTCTCGCGCCCAATATGAGGATAATAGTAGATTAGGCGGCACTTATTTTCTGAGTAATTACAGAAGTGCGAAGGTATTAACTACTGCGAGTTTTCAGCAACAAATTAACTTATACAACTCAGAAATTGACAACATCAACGCCCAAATTACCAACATTCAAACGGTAATTCTTCCCAACTTAAATAAGCAACTAGTAGCACAAACGGAACATCTGCAAAACCTCAAAGCCCAATTAGCAGATTTACGCGCCCAATTGCAAGGTAAATTTGCTTTCCCCATGCGCTTAATTCATATTGACCCCAATGGTTTAAATGTAGTGGGTGGACTGCTAGATTTTGCTTGGACAAATGACGCACCGCAATTATTTGAAAGTGCTAACGGAATGCTGCGGTTGTATTTCCGAGGTGATGCAGACCAATTTTTTGCTGTGAGTTACAACACTAATGTTGCTCGTGCGAATATTTTACTTTCTAATAGCGTGCAACTACAAGAACGTTCTCCAGGGTTGGGACGCAGTGAAGTCAAGGTGATTATGGCTAGTGATGCTAACCCTGAAACCACTACTGTGAAGATTAGCGATGAGTCAGATGCTAATACTTGCAATGTCACCCTAGAAAATAGCTTGTTGCAAATTACCGAAACTTGGCAACGAGTCCCCCGCAACCCGATGGGTTTTGCACGGGTGTTGAGTGGACAGGCGCGGGATGTGGTTTATCTCGGTCGTTTGGGCGCAGCTGTCACAGGCAAAGTTGATACAATTACCTTGGCGGAACCTGCAACTCAACGCTACGAACAAGGTGCAACTTTAGTAATTGGTGCAGGAACTCTGACTTTAAGAAAGGCGATCGCACCCGGCGACAAAGAAGTTAGCATTAGTGAAATTACCTTTACAGATACTCTACCTGCTGGTACAACCATCAACTTGGTTGAATACGATTATGACAGTTACAGCAGCTTCAGCAACACAGGCGAGCTGATGAATGCTCCTTATAATCTGAAATACGGTTCGGTTTTGGTAGAAGTGGCTGGAGTATCCAACACAGGTAACATTGAAAATCTTGCCACTCGTCCTCTAACTGGCTTATCTCAACCCAACGCCTGGATTTCCGACACGCCAGGAAATGCGCTGCAAATTCGCAGTGGAAATTTAAGCGGTGATGCTACCGAGTTATCAAACCAAGGCGACATTTCTCTAGAAGCTTGGATTCGTCCTGATAAAGACATCTCTCGTAACATCACTTGGATTGTCTCCCAAAATTCCCCCACATCTAGATATTCCTTGGGAGTTCAAGGAAAGCCTGTAAATTCTGCCTTCCGATTCAATGGAGTCAGTGACTATATCCAAGCCGCTAACCTTAACTTGGCGAATCAATCCTTCACAGTGGAATTTTGGGCAAAACGAGATTCTGCTAGCCTTAATGCCTTATTTTCCGCAGTTCTCACCCAAGGAAGGCCTACCAATAATAACCAACTGCACTTCGGTTTTCGTAAGAACGGAGTCTTTACCTTCGCCTTTTATGGCAACGATTTGAATACACCAACTAATGTAGTAAACGATACTAACTGGCATCACTGGGCTTGTACTTTTGATGCCCAAAGTCGCAAACGCATTGTTTATAAAGATGGGACTCGTGTTGCTGATGATATTGCCACCGCAGCTTATCAAGGTACAGGGGCATTACTGATGGGAACAATAGAGAATCCCTCCAAAGAGTTTTATTTCCAAGGTGCAATTGATGAAATCCGGATTTGGGGAAAAGTACGTAGCCAATCTGAGATTAATGATACTAAAGACTGTCGTTTAGAAGGCAATGAACCAGGGCTGCGGGCTTACTATCACTTTGAAGATGGAACAGCAAGCGATCGCACTGGTAACGCCAGCAATGATGGGCAAATTTTCGGCAGTCTCCCCAGAGTAGAATCAGGACTCACCGCCTACAACGTTGTCGCTGGGGTGAGAGATCGCTACCTTACCACCAATGAACCAATGTGGACAACTACTTGGGAACACGTTGCTGCCACCTACGCCGAAGCCTATGCCTTAAGATTTAACGGTGTAAATAATTACCTAGACTGTGGTAATCAAGTTGGCTTAGGGGTAGACAATGAACTGACAATTGAAATGACTGTAACTCTACCTAACAACAATCAAATGTTCTTCCCCTTGTTGCAAAAAGGTAGAATTGGCAGAGACAACCCCGAACTCACTGCTTGGTTATACGTCAGACGAGATTCGGCGACAAACTACAGCCTGTGTTTTGGTTATGAAGATAATCAAGAACCACGCCTAGTAATTGCCCCCGTTAACGCCCCTACCCCTGGTACTCCGGTGAACATTGCCGTCACAGGTACACAAACTGACGATGGTTACACAGTTAACTTGTACTGGAACGGACAATTTAAGGTAACTAGAACTAGTAGCGGTAAACCAGTGACCAGTTTACAACCTCTGGAAGTAGGTAGGTGTAATGGTATACCCCAAGGGTCAAGCATTGTTAATGGTTATCCCCGTTATCTGTTGGGAACTATCAGCAGCTTGCGGGTGTGGAACCGTGCTTTAAGTATGGGTGAATTACACCAAAATAATAGCGATCGCAATAAATTAGCCGGTGAGTGGCGCATTAACGAAGGTTTCGGTAACACTACCGCCAATTTAATCGGTAACGATGAAGCCAGAATCATCGGTGCTACTTGGGTTGCTGACCCTTCACCCACAGCTACCAGACTAGAATTATACATCAACGGTATCCCTGCCCAGATTGCCCCCATCAATGCTGTCACCTTGCCAAATAACCAATTTACCGTGGGTCGAGATTTCCGGGGAGCAATTGATGAAGTCCGCATCTGGAAACAGTTCCGCACTCAAGAACAAATTCTCGATAACCTATTTGGACAACTCAAAGGCGAACGGGAAAACCTGCTAGCTTACTACGAGTTTGAATCTGATCCTACAACAGCAGGTAGAGTCAGCACCGTCAACGACAGCAGTCTCCGGGGAAATCGCCTTACTGCTAGCCAGAATGCCGATATTCAACATACCCTCTCCCGCGCACCGCTTTCTGATGACATACCTTTAGTCAGGAATGCTCTGGGTAGTGTAAGTAACAGATACAACAGTAATATTACCAGCCGTCCTGCGATCGCCGAATACGCAGACATCCAAACCGCCGACAACGGCGAAATCACTGGAGTTCACAAACGCTGCTACAGTTTCATTCAAAACGGTCATTGGTATTTGCTCACAGGTTACAAAGTTGGTAACTTAATTACCGAATGGATTAGTCAAGTCCAATTCGACCCGCAAATCAAAGGTTACATCGAAGGTGCGCCCCCCGTTCCTTCCGAAAACCTCACCGCCGGGCCTATTGATGATTCTTCCAGCACTTACGTTGATACCACTTCTGTAGAGTTTGTCGAAGCTGATAGCGTTTCCTACACACTTTCTGCGAGTAAAAGCAGTAGTTTCAACTCCTCCTTTGAAGCATCCATCACTGGAGAAGTGAGCCAAAATATCGATGGTGTAGTTGCTCCTTTAGGCTTCGGTATTATCACTAGAGATATTATTGCTGGCGGTGTTAAATTTGGTGGCTCAGTCAAATTAGATACTGAGTTGAGATGGTCGAGTAACCAGCAACAAACTAACAAAACCAATGTCAGCAAAATGACATCTGTTGGTTTAGGTGGCGCTTGGGAAGATCCAAATATTAACAGACGGCTGAATAAAGCCATGCCTCGCCGTTACCAACCATCCAACGTCGGCTTTGCTCTAGTAGAGTCGGAAACTGCTGATATCTATGCCCTCCGCTTGGCACATAACCGCGCCCTCGTTACCTTCAGGATGGTTCCTAATCCCAATATTCCCAAGGATACCAACATCATTCCTTTCCCCATCAAACCTGGTTACACCAAACAAGGCACACTCGATGGTGCTGTCGGTTATGACCAAAACGGCAAGGTATTAGATCCAGATTATCCCGAAGCTACAACCTACGGCGAGTACAGCTACTTCAAACCCAGTGAAGCTTACGCCCTACGTCAGCGTATCCAAGCCGAAGAAACCCGCTTGCGTACCTTCTACGAAGACTTCCGCACCACACCCCCCGGTGCAACTGGTGTTTTAGCTGGAGGACTCACAGGTGCGATCGCCGGAGCCTCAGTTGCCGGCGCAGCTGCACCCTTTGTAGCCGCTGCGGGAATTGCTGCTGGTGGTTTAATCGATGCGTTGACTTCCAACAACGATTTACCAGAGCAATACAGTAAACGTAACTTAGTCAACAGCTACATCTGGACAGCCGACGGTGGACTCTTCGCTGAATCGACAGAAACCACAGATGTACAGCAAGAATCTACCAGTGGAGCGTATAATTTCACAGGTAACGCCACCTTCAGTGCTGCCGCCACCGGGGAAGTAGTTGGTATCAGTTTAAACGTAGAAACTAAAGCATCCTTTGGTGGTAGTTTAAACCTGACTAAATCCAAAACCAAAGAAGCCAGCCAATCTTTTAGAATCGACCTGAAAAACAACACCCCAGGCGACTTACAGAGATTTAGACTAGATGAACGCGGTAACTTAGTGCGAGATGAAGGCGATCGCCCCATCCGCGAATATGATGCCAATGGTAATCCTTTGGATGCTCCCGGTAAAGTCAACGCCTATCGTTTCTTGAGCTTCTACCTCACCCCAGATACCCAAAATTACGACGCTTTCTTTAATGAAGTCGTCGATCTCATCTGGTTAGAAGAGAATAATTCCCCCAACGCTCAAGCACTCCGCCAAGCACGACAACCCGAAGGCGGCCCCGCTTGCTGGCGCGTCTTCCACCGCGTCACCTTCGTCAGCCGCATTCTTCCAGAATTCCCCGACCCCACAGCACCACCACTAGACCGGGCAATTCAGAATACGGACTTAAGTAGCAGTTACGAATTAATCAAGTTAATTGAGCCATTTGTCCGTAATGCTACGGCTAATGCTGGAGAATTCGATGCTGCTGTCAGGAATGCAATTCGTGTCTATTTGCCAGAGTTATCAGAGAGTTTGACTCAGGAGGTTGTGTTGGTGTTGGCTAATTATTTCGGTGTGGAGGGAGTGAATTAGTTAACGCAATCGAATAAGACATAAAATCTAGGCTGCGTGGGGCAAAAAGCCTCACGCGCTTTTATGCGACGAGGAAATGGAACGCAACAAAATAAGTAGTTATGCAAAATTATTTGAAGAATAGCGCAAATGTTAAAGAGGATGAGCGGGGTTTATGCGATGATCTACGCCCCTAGCGCAACCTCTCGCAGAGTTTGCATAGTATTATCCGGTAGCTAATTTGGTAATAATATCTGCATACTCTTTTTTAGGTTTCAAGCTTACAATCTGTGCTAATATTTGCTGCTTCTTAAGTAATACTACTGTTGGGACGCTTCTGACACCAAAGCTAATAGCAAGTTCAGGTTCTTCGCTCATATCGAGTTCAACCAAATGCAATTTACCTGTGTTATCAACAGCTATTTGATGTAGCACAGGTTTAAGTGTTTCACAGGAAGGACAGTAGGGAGCCACAAACTTGACAATAATTAGCCGATTAGATTCCTGCATCAACCATTCAAAAGCTGCTCGCCCTGTAAAGAAAGTTTGATCAACAGAAAAAGTTTCTTGCATATTTATCTCCTAAATACTGGTATAAAAAACATGGTCTAGGAAGCGAAATTAGCAAGCGATGGCGTTCCCCTCGCCGGAGGCGATCGCATCTGTTGATAACCACCGTTCAGCTTCCAGGGCTGCCATGCAACCCGTACCGGCTGCGGTAATTGCCTGACGATAAACACAATCCTGAACGTCTCCAGCCGCCCAAATTCCGGGAATATTAGTAGCTGTACTCTTACCCTGAGTTTTGATATAGCCTGCTTCATCCAGTTCTAATTGATCCTGAAACAGTTGCGTGTTGGGGGTGTGACCAATGGCGTAGAACAACCCGCCCACTGTTAAATCGGAAACTGCACCCGTTTGTGTATCTCGGATTTGGACGCTACGTAGTACCTCATCACCATCCACATTGATGGGTGAGCTATGCCAGTGAATGTGAATTTGGGTGTGATGGAATACACGCTCCTGCATCGTCTTGTCAGCCCGCAGGTGATCGCTCCGCACCAGTAAATGAACTCTACGGGCATACTTAGTCAGATAAAGAGCTTCTTCCACAGCCGAATCCCCCCCACCAACCACAGCAATATCTGCATTCTCAAACAAAGGATTTGCCCCATCGCAGATCGCACAGGCAGAGATACCGTTATTCCAAAACTTCTCCTCACCTGGCAGATGCAGTCTTTTAGCAGTGGCTCCCGTACAGATGATCATAGCGCGAGCCTTAACTTCCAGCAGATCAGCAGAGGCGATCGCAAAGGGGTATTGAGTAAAATCTACAGCAATTGCATCATCGGCGATTAATACAGCACCCCAGCGCAATGCTTGCTGGCGCATCTGCTGCATTAACTTTGGACCGTGAACTCCTTCAGGGAAACCGGGATAGTTCTCCACCTCAGTGGTTGTCATCAATTGACCTCCGGGTATTCCCCCAGCACTGAACCCTTCAAATACCAAGGGCTTGAGTTGAGCGCGTCCCGCATAGATGGCGGCAGTATAACCCGCTGGACCAGAGCCAATAATCACCAGATTCTCCACCATGATTTAACTAACCTCCCACAAACCATTGAGTACCAGAAAACAGGTAGTATCCCCCAGTCAAAATCAGCGCCAGACTACCAAAACGGATAATCCCTTCGGAATGTTTCAACAACTGGTTACTTTGTTTCGCCAGTCCCGTAAATAAACTCGCTAGAAAAATCAGGATAGTATAACCCAGAGCATAGCTAACCATCGTCAGCGTACCCAATACCTGCGAACCTGTGGCTGCGGCTGCCGCCAGCACCGCAAACAGCACCGGACTGGCACAGGGTGAACTTACCAGGGCAAAAGTCAACCCCACCCCATAAGGCCCTGCCTGGGGGAGATTCACATTCATCTGTGGTAGGGGCAGCTTTACCACCCCCATCAACCACAGACCCATCACAGCCATAATCAGTCCCACAACAATATTGATATAGCCTCGATACTCCACCATTACGGCTCCGGCGAAGGATGAAACTAAACCAAACAGGCTTAAAATCGTCACTGCTCCCAGGACAAACAAGCCAGCCTTAGTGAAAGCATCCCAACGGGATTTAATTTTCAGCGTGCCGATGTAACTGAGGTTGACTGGTAAAAGCGCCAAGATACAGGGAGAGACACTAGCAATCACCCCACCAATAAACGCCAAAGGCAGCAACACAAAGGGATTTGCTGTGTCCTGTTGGTCAAACCACTGCTGATAACGGTTTTCTACAATCGAAATTACTCGCTCAATCGGATGACTGATTACAGGTCCGAGGGTGAGAACCAAAATCAGTGATAGTAACCCCAATCCACCGTAAACTAGCCATTTTTTCGAGATTTTAGAACGCTGGCAAGAGGTTTGCTCAGTTGACGACTGAGGTATTTGTTTCATGGAATTCTCCTTAGTTTTCGCAATCCATCTGTCGCAAACATTTTTCCAGATGGTATCAGTACGCTAGCGAGGGTTTGCAACCACGAAAACCTAGCATCGCCCCTATCTTTATAGGAGCGATGCTGTCACTCAACTACTTTTTCGCTAGAGCAGTGTCGAGGACTTTGGTATAGTCAGCCTTGTTGGGATTGTTTTTGAAGATAGTTAAAATATTGCCAGTCGCCGGGTCAACGATCGCTACTGTACTTGTTTTACTCTTGTTAGCTTCTAGGAATTTCCCCAGACCTAATCTTTGCGCCATTGCTTCCGTCTGTTTGAGCTTGGCTTTATCAGTTACATCCAAGACCACAAAGTTGACCTTGCCGGAATATTCCTGTTTCAATTGCGATAGGGTAGGAGCAATATTTTTGCAGCCAGGACACCAGGTAGCAAACACATCTACCACGACAGGTTTACCCTGAAGTTCTTTCGCTAGGGGTCCTCCGACAGAGTTGACTTTAGCTGCACAAGGATTTTTACCAGCACAGGGATTTGCCTGAGCAACCTTCGTAATTGATGATTGAGCTTCAGTTGCAGAAAAACTAGCAGAAGTTGTTGCGACCATTGATACTGTAAAAACAAGGCTGCTCAAACAAATTTTGAGCAAGAAATTCGCATGTTTATGCATAAAATTCTTCCTGTCCTCAAGCTGAAATTGTTTAATTGAAGTATGCTGCCACGATGCTGACCTGAGATTGGAACTGGAGTAGTCAATTGTGACGCATCTGTTTATAAGACGACTGAGCTATCAAAATTGGATTTAATTAAATTCAAAATGCCTTCTGTGCCTTGAAAATTTTCAGCCATGAGTAGTTGGTACCGTCTCGGAAAACTAGTTATACAGAAAAATAACCAAATATCTACATCGAGCATCCAATCCGATCGCATAATACCAGTCGTCATCTAAATATAGATGACACTTAAGAGGAAATATCTCTTGGTTTAGTTGTGGAGAGAGGTGATGGCACAAAATTTATCCTTAACTTGCAACTGTATCAGTTTAGACCTGGTTTTAAAACAGCATGGAGCCTAAACTACCCCAGTCAAAATCGAGAGAGCTTTCCGAGGTGACGGATGAAGCTTTGTTTGTGGCGCTCAAAAATGGCGACTCTTCGGCATTAAGCATTTTATTCAATCGTCATGGTCGCTTAGTTTATGGATTGGCGCTGAAAATTTTGGCAAACTCCCAAGAAGCCGAAGATTTGACTCAAGAAATTTTTCTCACGCTGTGGCGAAAAGCATCTAGCAATCCAGATTGTCGCTTTTTTGTGCGCTATCTGGTGACGATAACGCGATCGCGAGCGATTGATAAACTTCGCGCTCGCAGCAGACAACTAAAACTTGTGGAAAAATGGGGACAAACGATGACAAATGAAGCAACATCAGAGCCAACACCCGTCGAACAGGCGAGTTTTGCAGAGCGATCGCAACGAATTAATCATGCTTTGCACCAACTTCCTCTCAAGCAGCGCCAAGTAATCGAACTGGCTTATAACCAAGGATTAAGTCAGTCAGAAATTGCCAAACAACTTGATATTCCTCTAGGCACAGTCAAAACCTGCACCCGCCAAGGATTACTAAAACTCAAGCGCATTCTACTAGATTCTGATTTATTAGCATATGAATAAATCTTTCGATCCCGAACACATCAAAAACCTCGCTGCGGGATTTGTCGCTGATGATCTCACCCCTGAAGAAGCTGAAGAGTTTCGGCTGTTACTTGATGAACATCCAGAACTGATTACCGAAGTTGAGGATTTACAGGAAGTTCTGCGACAAGTGTTAGATGGCTTTACCGAGGTAGAAGCACCAGTGCATTTGTTGCCAAAAATTCTGGAAAAAGCTGAAGGTTCTGCCAAACAAGTGACTGTAGATAATATTCAAGTTAAGCGAACTGATACTTCAGCACCAGTGCGATACTCCACAGGAGTCGCTACGCGATCGCAAAGACAATGGACAAAAATTGCTGGTAGTATTGCAGCGTTGTTGGTGGTAGTTCTAGGGGTTGATAACTATCGGTTGCGTCAAAATCTGGGTGTTGTCACAGCAGACAATCAAAGATTACGGCAGGATTTTGCTCAAGCTCAAGCGGTTAAGAACCTACTGCAAAATTCGCAAACGCGATTGTTTACTTTTAAAGCAGTCAACTCTACAAATAACAGTTCGGGAAGTGTAATTATAAATCCTGAAAAACAAAAAGCAGTGATGGTTTTCCAAAATCTTCCTGCTCCACCTCCTGGTCATGTTTACCTATTATGGACAGTTGTTGCCAACGAAAAGTTACCCTGCGGTGAAGTCAAGCCCTATTCCTGGGGAACTGCTTCATATGAGTTACCATTTACAAATCAAATGTACAAAGAATTTTATCACCCACAATTTTCCGGGTTAATTGTGACGCTGGAAACAGACCCAAACGTCTCTCGTCCTACCGGAACTGTAGTGATGCAAAGTTCACAAATTTAATATTTATCATTAGATTTACAATGATTGCACAGAAAAGCCTTGATATTCAGTCTCAAGACTGGCTAGTCAAAGATAGTGGTGATTGTGTTGCGCTTCACCTTCAAGAACTAGCCTTACCAGAAAAGCCCTATCGTTTATATCGATTTCTTACAGAACTAGAAGATATCCTCGATACTGTAGACGATAATTGCGCTCGCATCCGGGCGATCGCGCCGTTAGTGCGGAAGTTACTGACTAGTTCCTATTGGCTCCAAATGGAGTTTACCGAACCACCTGCTGTTCCAGGCTGGTCTGTCCAATTCCTGTATGATGAATATGAATTTCCTCTTACAGTGCAGATGGTTGCTTGGCTACCCGGTCATATTTCTCCCATTCATAACCACAGTACTTGGGGAATTGTTGCTCTTGTCAGTGGGCAGGAAAAGAATCAGTTTTGGCGGCGAGTCTCTCAAGGAGAGGCTACGCCAACACCCACATCAGAATACCCATCCCGCATCGAATATGTCGGGGAAAAAATCTTAGTTCCTGGTGAAATTATTGGCTTTACACCAGATGCTATCCACAATATTGAAGTGCTAGGAGAAGAACCAGCCATTACGTTTAATCTTTACGGAGTCACCAACTATCAAGAGCGTTTTGAGTTTGATCCTGTCACCCACACTGCTAAAAAGTTTTGAAGGAAAGCATGAGATTATTAACCCTAGTTGCGGGTTATCATCTATTCATTTGGTGACATTTAATCATCCAAAACATATTTCTAATTGGAACCAAGATAGAGATTTTATACTTTCGCTTTTACCTGAAGATTGCCATCGTTACTATCAATTTCTTACATAATTTATAATACATTCTCTTTTGTCTACTTCTTTATTGTCCCACATCCGAGCTAACTTTGCCTTATTAATAGCTCTAAATTATCATGTTTAGTTATTTTTTCGAGAGCCTCATAATATTTACAATTTTGATCATAAATGTAAGTCAGCATAGAAATTTACTTATCAATTATCGGAAAAATATATTTGGTGATTATTGCTCCTGATTGACAATTGACTCGACATACTAAATCAAGTTATTCACGCTTGGTAAAATCTCTTTCTGGAACAAAAAGTATTTTTTGATTCTTTATTGGTAAATTTATTTCAGTAATTACCGATTGTGACAGCATGGGTGCAGAATATGGGTTTTAGAGATAATGGATGAAGCATGATGTTCAAAGAAGTTGAGTGTTGAGAGCGAACGCTATTCCACCACCGCACCCAGCGCTTGCAAAGTCAAAATCGTCGCCTCTGTTAATCCTTTCACACCAGTAATATTCATCCCCTCATAAAGTCTTTTCGCCCTCAACATTCTTATACACTCCCCCGTCTCCGCATCCCAAACCCTCACTGTTTGGTCTTGTGAACCACTGGCAACAAATTGCCCATCTGGACTAAAAGCCACAGCAGACACCAAATGAGTATGTCCTACGCAGATATGACGACATTCCCCAGTTTTCACATCCCAAATTCTCACTGTTTGGTCATGGGAAGCACTAGCAAGAATCTGCCCATCAGGACTGTAAGCGATGGAAAAGACCCAGTTGGTATGTCCTGTGAGAGTTCTCAGACATTTCCCTGTCTGCCAATCCCAAAGTTTAATTGTTTGGTCTGTGCTGCAAGTCGCTAAAATCTGATGATCTGGACTAAATATCGCAGCGTAAATCCTGGCATTATGAGCTGCTAAAGTTTGCAGAAGACCAGTTTCACAATCCCACAATCTCACAGTTTGGTCTACACTGGCACTAGCGAAAATTTTTCCGTCTGGACTAAAGGCGATCGCAAAAATTTTATCTCGATGACCAGTAAAAGTTTGCAGGCATTGCCCGGTGCGCCAGTTCCACAGTTTAATCGTACAATCAGCGCTACCACTAGCAACTATATCACCTTTGGGGTGAAAAGCCACAGTATAAGCCCAATCTGTGTGTCCTTGTAAAATTTGCAAACATCGCCCTGTGTTCAAATTCCACAATCGCACTGTGGCATCAGTACTAGCACTAGCTAATATATCTCCATTGGGATGAAAAGCCAGTCCGTAAATAAAGTCTGTATGTCCTTCCAGGCTGACAAGAAATTTACTCGTTTGCCAGTCCCATAGTTTCACAGTTTTGTCATTACTACCACTAGCAATAATTTGCCCATTCGGACTAAATATCACAGGCAGCGCCCAATCTGTATTACCATACCAAGTTTTTAAACATTGTCCATTGCGGTAATCCCATAACCGCATGGTTTGGTCTAAGCTAACACAAGCGATGGTTTGATTATCTGGACTAAAAGCGACACAACAAACTTCATTAGTTTGTCTGTGTAGTGTTTTGATACAAATGTGGGTATGACAGTCCCAAAGTTTAACAGTATAGTCACCACTACCACTAACAAGTATTTCACCTTGGGGACTAAAAGCAACTGCATAGACACTGTTCGTATGTCTTGTGTAAGTTTTAATGCATTTACCAGTGTGGTAATTCCAGAGTTTAATTGTGCGATCGCCACTCCCACTCGCTAAAGTTTGCCCATCTGGATTAAATGCTATTGAACGTACCCAGCCTTGATGTTCAGTCAAAGTTTTCCAGCATTTACCTTCACTTACATCCCATAGCTTAATTGTGTGGTCAGCACTACCACTAGCCAAAGTTTCTCCATCGGGACTAAACGCAACGCAACGCAGCCAATCTGTATGTCCTGTCAGTGTTTTCAGGCAAATACCATCGCGGATATTCCATAATTTGATTGTGCGATCGCCACTAGCACTAGCTAATATCTGACCGTCTGGACTAAATGCTACAGAAAATGTCTCATGCTCATGTCCAATCAACGTTTTTATACACACACCATCAGCGACATTCCAAAGTTTAACTGTGTGGTCAGCACCACAACTCGCTAAAATTTCCCCATCTGGACTAAACGTTACAAAGCGTACCCAGTTAGTATGACCTTGACAAATCAACAATAATTTTCCTGATTTCACTTCCCACAGACGCACATGACAATCAGTGTCACAGGTCGCCAATAATTCACCATCTGGGCTAAAGGCAGCAAACAAAATATTACCTAGAGTTTCCGTAAAAATACAGTGAGATAAATCTGAGCCTGAAAAATTGACATCATGTAAATTTACACCCTGTAGATAGGCTTGCCAAAGCGTTAAACCGGAAAAATCAAAGCCACTGATATCAACCTGTGCTTGGTGTAATAAATTCAGAGTATTTCCTGCTGCATATCCCGTTTGTTTGGGTGTTTGTCCGCGCAAGTTCGAGAGAATTTGATTAAGATTAAAGGAAATATTTTCAGAACTGCCAAGCTGTGTAGTCAATTCGTTGATAATAGGTTGCAAAATCAGGTTTATCTGTGTCTCCCGGACATAATCTTTAGCTAAGGCTTTAATTAATGTATGACTTGCAAACAGAGAAATTTCTTGAGTGACTATTTCCTCAGATACTCTCTCAATTATCTGGTTAATGACATACTCCATCACCACAGGTTGCTGAGTGAATGTAGAGACGTGAAATTTCGCGTCTCTACTTAGTTCAATAAAAGAACGTCTTTGTAAAGACGAAAGGGACTCTAGCAATTCACGCGGTAGGATATGGGTAACGAAATCTATTTGTAATTCTGACAATGAAACCGGTTCGCGGTTGATTGCAATCCAAAACATAATTTCTCGTTCCAACGTAGTGAGACGATGGAACTGTTGGTCAAGTAGATCGCGAATATCATCAAATATAAATGCACCTTGCTGGGAAATTTCCAGAAATTGCGAAATACTACCACCAAAAAAGTCGCGAATAGAAGAAGCGACAATCTTCAATGCGAGGGGATTTCCACCATAACGCGAAATCAAAGCTTGCCATTGAGCATCCGAGCCTGTGAATTTTCCTTTAACATTGAATAATGAACGTCCTTCTGTCTCTGGTAAACCTGTAAGTTGCAGAGAACGCACAGGTAAACTTTCCCCTTCAAACCTTGCAAGTCCTTGTGGTTTCTCTCGCGAAGTTAAAATCAAACAACTTTGGTGCGAAGTTTCCGCCACACATCGCACAAGTTCACCATATCCCTCGTATCCACTTCGATAACGACCAGTGCGATCGCCTGAGCGTAAAATTGACTCAGCATTATCGAGAATCAACAGACAACGCAACGAACGTAAATATTTTAGTAACAGCGAAATTCTCCCTTCTAAGTTAGCTGGTAAATTTGTTTCCTGTTGTCTGGATAAAAACTGAATCAACTCAGCCAAAATATCTTCAGCTGGGGGAGCATTACGAAGACTCCGCCAAATAACAGACGCTACATCTTGAGTCTCTACAAAGATTTGTTGCGCTAGCTTGACAGCCAAAGAGGTTTTACCAATTCCACCCATCCCCAGCAGCGTCACCAAGCGGCAATTTTCTTGTACAATCCAGCGTTGAACTATGTTTAATTCTTCTGCACGTCCATAAAAAATTGAGACATCAGGCGCTTCGCCCCAGTCTGCGTGAGGATGAGAGGAAGACGCGGGGAATAACTGTTGACTGTTGACTGTTGACTCCTTCTGTGAAACTTCTTCCCAATTCACCCCCAAAACTTGGCAGTAAGCTTTAAACGCCTCAGCGTTAATAGGGTGTTTTCCTGCTAAGAAGCGCTTCCAAGTTCCTTCTGAGATACCATTCGCCAGAACCCCTTGTTCTTGCCAAGAAACTCCTAAAACTTCACTAGCTGACTGAATCCATCTAAAATCATCGACAGACCACTCCTTTGCAATTCTGGCTTGCTTAATTTTTGCTAGTCCCTGTTGAGAAGCTTTGAGAGTAGCCACGATATTTTAAGTGTGTTTGACCTGAGTATGAATAGAAATCGCTGAGAATTAAGCTCAACTGTCTAGGTATAAATATTGTAGAACCAGGATGTCATTTGCAATAACACATTAATAAATATTCGCCAAGATCAGTTTTTACTGTGTTTAATTTTTGCCAAACTGATCTTGAGCAATTCAGGTTGTGTAATGAAATATTAAGAAAGCGACGTTACTGAATTGCTGACTCATCCAAAAATCCAAAATCTAAAATTCCAATGTCTTTTCATTCTGGAGAAATCGCCGTCCAAACCCAAGCGGGAGTGCGAGAAGAGGCGCAGCGTCTGTGTAGTCTCATTAGCAGTGTTATTAAACCAGCTGCTCAACAATTCTTGCGTACCCAGCAATTGGTCATTGCGAGTACGGTAGACACGAAAGGTAGAGTTTGGGCATCATTGCTTACGGGAGAACCTGGTTTTGTGCAAGTGTTAAACCAGCAGACTTTACTGATTGATGAGTTTTTCTTAGCAAGCGATTTGTTACATCAAAACCTGGGTGATAATCCACAAATCGGTTTACTTGTAATTGATTTGGTAAATCGTAGGCGCTTGCGTCTTAACGGTAAAGCAGAAATTCAGCCAGGAGGAAAGATAAACGTCAGTATTGAGCAAGCGTTTTTTAATTGTCCTAAGTATATTCAAGTGCGTCACTTAGACGTAGTAACTACAGAATCTTTAGAAAACCCTGCAATCTTTACTAGAGAGGCTTTGAATGAGAAGGATAAACACTGGATTACCCAAGCCGATACTTTTTTCATCGCCACTTCCCATCCGGAAGTTGGTGCAGACGCATCGCATCGAGGTGGATATCCGGGATTTGTGCAAGTTTTAAATAGTAACAAGCTGGTGTTTCCCGATTACGCTGGTAACAATATGTTTCAGAGCTTCGGTAACTTGGCTGTAAATGCAGGTGCAGGTTTATTGTTTATTGATTTTGAACAAGGACATACTCTGCAATTAACAGGAAAGGCAAAAGTAATTTGGGATGCAGAGCGCTTAAGTAGTTTTGCTGAGGCACAGCGTTTAGTTGAGTTTGGGATAGATCAAATTTTGGAAACCCGAAATGCTACTCCCTTACGGTGGCGGTTTGGGGAATATTCACCTGTGAATCCGAGGTAAAGATTGAAAAACTTTTGTCCAATTTATAGTTTCAGCAACGATTTTTATTCGTAACTCTAATCAGAAAACGTAGAGCTTCATTTACTGCTTGAGAATTAGGAAACATTTCTGCGACATCTGGTTCTAAACGAACTGTCAATCCTTCAAGATTCTTATGATCATGTTCAAGTTTTCTCATACCGTTGCTTTTGCTTTTCAAAGCCTGATCTGATTGAGGTCTATTCTCAGGCATAAGCTTTTGGAATGCTGGATCATTTAGTTTGTTAGCAAGAGATTCCCAACTACTAGCTTTCAGTTTAAAGTGATCCTTTGCTTCACGTAATATTTTAAACTGTTTCTTGAGAATCTCAACTGTATAAATGTCTCTTTGATATGTCTGGGTTTGTTGGTTAAGGTCTTCTTCAACCATATCGACTACTTCATTAATAAGGCGATCATGATTTTCGGAAATTTGAGCAGCAGCCCCTAAAATACGAGATGTTGCTTTTATCTGCACCTCAGTCTCTTGTTTGAGTCGGTCAGCAATATTGCGAATTTGCTCTCCCAACTTTGTTTTATTTTGAATTCTTGTGGTTGGTACTGATTTTTTGCTCATGAGCGTGCTTGTTTATTCCGAAAGTATCTCTTTAATTGCAAGCCAGATGCGTCTAAACTTTTGTATCAGACCTACAGTATTGCTTATTGTTTCGTCTTCCACTGAATCAACCAAGGATTGAATCCGATCCATACGCTCTGCTACAACGTAGAGGTTGTTTATAGCTTCATCCTTACTTACTAGAGATTCACGCAATAGCACAACCATCTGAGCAATTTCCCGTTTTAGTCGTTCGTTCTCGGCTTTACGACGAGTTTCCCATCCTTTTTGTCTAATTAAAGTGATAAATATTACTTTAATTACTATGCTATCAAGTCTTGTTTCAAAAAACACATCCATAAAAATTATTTTTTGTCAAGACCAGTTTTTCAAGTTATTCTTCGCCGCAAAACTGATCTTTCGCATTCTAGTGCGATCGCGCGATTCTAAGAAATGGAACAGTTAGGAGAATACTCCCGCGCTCAGTAGACTCCCAACGCTGGCGAGGTGTCTTATGTCTAAAATTATTGCTATTCATTCTTTTCGGGGCGGAACTGGTAAATCTAACTTAACAGCAAATTTAGCAGTGGCGATCGCCCAAAAGGGAAACCGAGTTGCAGTCGTGGATACTGACCTTAAGTCTCCAGGTATTCATAATCTGTTTCACACTGATCAGATTGTTATTAAAAATACTTTAAATGACTATTTGTGGCATCGTAGTGTCATTCGTGAAACGGCTTGCGACATTAGCTCTCATATAGGGATAGAAGGCAAAGGTAAACTTTTCCTAATTCCTTCTAGTGTAAGTGCTGATGAAATTGCCAGAATTGAGTACGAAGGATACAACGTTAGTCTACTCAATAGTGGATTTCGACAATTAATCGCAGAACTAAATTTAGATTACCTATTTATTGATACTCACCCTGGTCTGAGTCGAGAAACTTTATTATCTATCGCTATTTCTGACCTATTGTTGGTGATCATGCGCCCAGATTGCCAAGACTTTGAGGGAACAGCAGTTACAATCGATGTTGCTCGTCAGCTCAAAGTCCGTAACATGATGCTAGTCGTTAATAAAACACCAATGAGAATGGACTTTTCAGCACTACAACAAAAAGTAGAAAAAACTTATAACATAACCCTAGCAGGTATCTTGCCACTGTCAGAAGATATGGTGCAACTAGGTAGTTGTGGCTTGTTTTGCTTGCAATATCCCAATCATCCTTTAACTGGGATGTTTAAGCAGATTGCAGAAAAAGCAATTATGGAAATTTGCCAACTGGTATAAGTGAAGACAAATGACTGATAGTATTGGAGAGAAAATTATACCTTTTGAACTAGCCTTGAAGCTAGCAGATGCGGCTGTTTTTGCTGAGAACTCTAGACATTTGAGAAACATTGAGGTTGCTGTTTTGCGGGGATCTTGGTTAGGTCAAAAATATGACCAAATTGCAGTAGAGAGTGGTTATGCTCCTGAATACATAAAACATGATGTCGGGCCAAAACTATGGCATATCCTTTCATCTAGTCTGGGAGAGAAAGTCAGTAAAAATAATTTAATGGCTGTTTTGGCACAGCGAGCTATTCATGAAGAGGACACGGAGACACGGGGACTGAGGGACGCGGGGATTGAGGAACACTGGGACAGGAGAAATATAGATGAAATACTCTGTGCGTCACCGCATCTCCCAACGCCATTAGAAGCACCGTTTGGACTGGTAGCATTGGACTCTACTTTTTACGTAGAACGTCCTCCCGCAGAATCACGCTGTTATGAAGAAATTACTCGATCAGGAGCGCTAATTCGCATCAAAGCGCCTAGTCAAATGGGTAAAACTTCTCTAATGGTGAGAATTCTCGCTCATGCGAAAAAACAGAATTTTGATAGTGAAGATGGACTGGAAGTACATACTGTAGCCCTTAGTTTACAGCAAGCAGATCGAGCAGTTTTCACTGACTTGGATCGGTTTTTGCGTTGGTTCTGTGCATCTATTACTCGCAAGCTCCACTTGCCTCATAGAGTAGAGGATTATTGGAGCGAAACCTTTGGCAGCAAAAGCAACTGTACAGCTTACTTTGAAGACTGTTTGCTACCGGATATAAACGGTATTTTAGTTTTAGCTTTGGATCAACTTGATGAAGTATTTTTGCATCCAGAAATTGCTGATGATTTCTTTACCTTGTTGCGATCGTGGTATGAAGAAGCAGCTTATGGAGATAGTGGTAATCCTCTCTGGCAAAATTTACGCTTAATAATTATTCATTCTACAGAAGTTTATATTCCTTTAGATATTAATAAATCTCCTTTTAATGTAGGATTGGCAATAGAATTGCAGGCGTTTACAACCGAACAAGTCTTTAGTTTACTTTCATGTTATGGATTGAATCTATCAGAAAGTGAAGTATCTGAGTTAATGCAACTTGTGGCAGGACATCCTTATTTAGTGCAACAAGCTTTCTACCACCTAGCACGGCATGACCTAACTCTCAATCAGCTAGTGCAAATGGCTGCTACAGATGCAGGAATTTACAGCAATCACCTACATCGGCATTTACGAAATCTCCAAGAACATCCTCAATTAGCGGCAGCATATAACCAAGTTTTAAAGTCATCACAATCTGTAGAGATGGAACAGCTTTTAGGATTTAAGCTACACAGTATGGGACTTGTTACTTTACGAGGGAATCAGGTGGCAATCAGTTGTGAATTATATCGACGGTATTTTGGGAGAGCTATGACAGTAGATAAGTAAATTTTTGGATTGTAAATTGAGTGTTCGTAATCGCCAAAATACCAAAATTGAGTTAATAACATTACTATTTCATAGTACAAAGATTCATATTGAAAAGGTAAACTTAAAATCTTAACCTCTCACGGATGGCAACACCCAAATAAATTAGGCAAGGTAAATATTGTCAGCAATTTTTTGGGGTAATTTGAAGGTAAAGGAGTTTTGTAAAGCGTGAAAGTACTGATAAATAGAGGTTGAGAGAAGACTGAAAATCCTCGTGTCACCGGTTCAAGTCCGGTTCCTGGCATCATAAGCAAAACCCTCGTGAAACAAGCGTTCGCGGGGGTTTAAAGTTTATAAAAAACTCCATTTAGCCGTTTTTGGTAGTGTAAATCTGGTGTAATTTTATGCCACGTTAATTAAATGTACACTTGTAATTGCTGGGCAAGTGTTGTGATGTAGGGGGGATGCATGATGGTAAAGTGGTTGCCATGTAAGACTTTTGTGTGAGTTGTGTTGATAGTATATTGACTCCAGTTGGTACGGGGTAATTTTGGTGTGAGTTGTTGTGCAGCCCACCAGATGCAGAGTTGAGCTTGGATTTGAGGTATTTGGTGGTTTTTTAAGAGTTTTTGGTGAATTTCGGTTAGTTCTAGTTGTTTTTGCAATATTTCAATTGATACTTCTGATAGTTCTTTTGAAAATAAATTTTGTGATTGTCCCCAATTCATCATTAATTGCAGACGTTCAACACAAGTTAAAATTATGAGTTGATCTCGTAGTTGCTGCTGTTGAACAGCATCTAGCGTTATCAAAGCATCAACAAAAGTACCACCAAACACTAACGCTAATTCATACAAGGGATCGGGTGTAAAAGTTGGTGTATGATCTGGAAATAAGAATGCATCTACAAGCCCAACAAAATCAACTTTACATCCTTGCTGTTCTAATTCTTTGGTAACACTAACAGCAATGACTCCGCCCATAGACCAACCCATGAGATGATAAGAACCATGAGGTTGATGTTGGCGAATGATTTTGGCGTATTCTACAGCCATATTTTCAATGCTATTATGCTCATCCAGTGAGTTGTTGAGAGCGCGGGATTGGAGAGCGTATACAGGTCGATCTGTTCCTAAACAGGTGGCAAGATGTTGATACACCATTACTTGTCCTCCTGTGGGATGAATACAGAATAATGGTGGTTGAGTTCCCTGTGGTTGGATGGGGACTAAAGATATAGGTGTTGGGGAAGCGTGATGATTTTGGATGAGAAAATTTCCTAATTCGGCTACAGTTGGATAGTGAAAAAGTGTGCTGAGAGGTATATTTGTGTGAAATTTTTGATTGATTTCTGAAATTAATTGTAGTGCTAAAAATGAGTGTCCGCCTAATGCAAAGAAGTTATCATAAATGCTGATTTGCGGAAGTTGAAATAATTCCATCCAAGTTGTAATTAATAGTTCTTCTACTTGGTTACGAGGCGGGGTAAAAGTTTGTGTTAATTCTGGTTGCGTACCTTCAGGAATAGGTAGTGCTTGACGATCCACTTTACCACTTGCTGTGAGCGGTAAAGATGCTAACAACACAAAAGTAGAGGGGAGCATGTATGCTGGTAATTTGGTTTGCAGAAAAGAACGTATTTCTTTGGTGGTGATGTTTGACTTCGGTTGGGGAACAATATAAGCTACTAATTGTTGTATTTCTTTGACTTTTATAACTGCAACTTCTTTAACAGTGGGATGCTGTTTTAATGTGGCTTCAATTTCACCGAGTTCAATTCTATAACCGTTGATTTTGACTTGAAAATCTTCTCTTCCTAAAAACTCTATATTCCCGTCGGGTAAATAACGTCCCAAGTCGCCTGTTTTATATAGTTTTTCTTTGGTAACTGGATGAATAATGAAACTAGCGTTTGTTTTTTCTGCGTCTTTCCAGTAACCTTTTGCTAATCCGATACCGCCAATATATAATTCTCCTGTCACCCAAAGAGGACATTTTTTCAAAGATAAATTAAACACATAAAAATATTGATTTTTAAGTGGTTTACCGTAGGGAATAGTTTTCCAGTTGGGGTCAACTTTGGTAATTGGATAATAAATTGACCAAATGGAGGCTTCTGTTGCTCCTCCTAAACTAATGATTTCGGCTTGTGGAGATAATGCTTGGATTTGAGTGGGTAAATTCAAGGGTATCCAATCACCACTCAATAAAACTAATCTGAGAGTATGAAATGCAACTTGAGGATGATTTAAATTATACTCAATTAACATCTGCATGAAAGCCGGAACTGAGTTCCAAATTGTGATTTGGTGTGTGGTAATTAATTCACTCCAATGAGATGGATCTTTACTGTTTGCAGCATCAGGAATGACTATTGTTCCTCCTGCTGCTAAAGTGCCGAAGATGTCGTAAACTGAGAGGTCAAAGCTGAGAGCAGAAATAGCTAAGATGCGATCGCCTGAATCGATCCGAAAGCGTTCGTTAATATCTAAAATCGTGTTGACTGCACTTTCATGAGTAATCATCACACCTTTGGGTGTTCCTGTAGAACCAGAGGTGTAGATAATATAGGCTAAGTCTGTGGGTTTTGGGATTTGCTGGAATGGCTGGTGAGATGGTAAAGTTGGTAATGAATCTATACACAAAGTCGGGATGTTCTCTGGATATTCCAGACTATGAACAAGGCAAGTTTCAGTTAGTATGAGTTTGACTTGTGCTTGTTGTAAGCAATACCATATACGTTCCTTGGGTAATCCTGGATCGATGGGGACATAGATCCCACCAACAGCAAGGATACCCAAAGCAGCAACAACCTGTTTCCAACCTTTTTCTATAATGATCGCGATCGCCACCTGAGAATGATCGCCTAATTGTCGTGCTAATTCAGTGACGCGATCGCTTAACTCTTGATAGGTGAGAATGCGATCGCTGCTAATGACAGCTTGTTGTTGTGGACGTTGAGATACTTGTTCAAAAAACAAAGTGTGGAGTAAAGCTGTTTGCGGGATTGGTGTATGAGGATGATGAATTTGGATTGGTGGTAATAATTCTATGGGTACTGTCCACAATTCATCTTCTTGGGCTAAACGCTCCAGCAAATTGCAGTAAACTGTAAACATTTCATCCAACATCCCCATAGGGAAAAGTGCTTCCACTGCATCCCAATTAAAAATTAAGCTACCATTGTGTTCTGCAACTTGATGTTCTAAGGAAACTTGCGGGGTTTGGCTAATACCATACACCACCTCTCCTAAAAAGTTATATTCTAAATCTCCTTGAGCAAAATTACCCAAACCTAAAACACTACTAAATACTATAGGCATAGCTGCGGTCAATTCTGTTTGCTTTTGATTGAGCAATTTCCGCAGTACTTCTACTCCACTAATATAAATATGATCTAAGTCTTGTAGTAATTGTTGCTGGATTTTTAGAGCTAGATTTGTAAATGTATTTGGTGAGGAATTGTCTATTGCTAAAAGATTTGTATTTGTAAAATCGCCAATAATTTGATTGATTTGAGGATGGAGTGGTAGACGTTCCAGGACAGTTAAATTGAGAGTAAAGGAAGGATTTTTACTCCATAAAGTTAACATTTCTGCAAAAGCGGTTAGCAAAATGATAGAAGGAGTGAAACCAGCTTTTTGACCTCGCTGTTTTAATTTTTGCCATATATGAGGTTCTAGTTTTCCAGCACGGCGTTTGAATGTATACTCTTTTAATTCATTGGGAAAACAAGCTAGGGGTAGTTCCGGTGCTGGTGGTAAAGTATCTAAACGATTGAACCAATAAGTTTGCGATCGCTTGACTAATTCTGAGTCTTGGAGAGAATTTTTGGTAATGACGTAATCTCGAAATGATAATTCTAATGTTGGTAATGATAATTCCAGATTTTGATAAAGTTGATTCCATTCGTGAAATAAAATCCGAATACTCGCAGCATCTATCAGCAATAAATCCATGCTCAGATGTAGTCGAATTTGTTGTTGATTTAAATAAGTAGCTCGAATATCAAACCAAGGCCATTGATGTGAAGGTAAGTTTTGCTGAGATAATTTTTCGCGGATTGCTATTAATTCAGTTTCGAGTTTTGAGGTTTCTGATTCTCGTAAATCTAAGATGGTAATTTGATAATCGGAAACTTTATCTAAGATTTGTTGCTCTCCTGTGGGTAATACTATCGCCCTTAGCATATCATGACGTTGAATGAGTTTTTGCCAAGCTGCTGTAAGGCGGGATATGTCTAAATTATTAGTTTCAAATTCTATGTAAACATGATTGCTGACATGGCTTAATTCAAATACTTTGTTGCGTCCTAACCAATGTGCTTGTTGGATATCGGTTAGGGGAAATGGTTGATGAAGTTGCTGAGGATTTGGTTTGATGATTGGTAGGGAGGTTGTTTTGATGTTGTTGAGATTTAGGAGTTTGATAATTTCTGGTTTATGTTCTTTGAGGGAATCGCGTAGTTCTGGTGTTAATGTTCCTTTGGGTGCTTCGATGTTTAATAGGTCATTTTCTAGCCAGAGTTTGATTCCTCGTTTTTCGAGTTCGATTAAAAGTTGGTTTTTGTTCATAATTTTTTTGTTCGTTGTTTGATTGGGTGGTGAGAAAATTGTTTTTGATTAACGAACACGGATGAACACGCAATCCTGCAAGGGATAGGATTTTTCGTATGTAGAGACGTAGCATTGCTACGTCTCTACAGGGTGTCAATAGATTTGTCTTATCCGAGCAGTATTGGATGAACACGAATAATACATTCAGATTTGAATTATTTCTTTCTCGTCGTCTTGTCCTGTAGATAAAGGTTTTTGTGTGATTTTAGCTATGATTAATTGCTCATCAATAGCTAATGCTAGTTGTTGAATATTTGTGGTTTCAACCAATAGTTGGCGCATGGGAATGTTGACTTGGAGTTGAGTTTGTAAGTGATTCTTCAACTGCACGAGTTTGAGTGAGTCTATTCCTAATTCAAAGAAGTTATGCTGTATTCCCACTGCTTCAATTTGCAGGAGTTGTTGGACGAATTCGGCTATTGTTTTTTCGGTTTGGGTTTGCGGAGGTACTAAAGCTGCTGATTTGGATGTTGCGAGATTGGGAGTTGGTAAAGCTTTTCTATCTATTTTTCCGTTAGGGGTTAGGGGTAAGGTGTCAATGAGAATATATTCAGCCGGGATCATGTATTGTGGAAGTTTTTGCTGTAGATATTCTCGAAATTGGCTAGAATTTGATTTGGTAGTTTGAGGATTTTTAAGTAATAACCATTGCTGAGAATCTGTTGGGTCTATTTTTCCACCAACAAAACTATAAAGGAGAACTTGATTTGCTTCTAATTTAAATAAATCTTGAATTTGGGGAAATTCTAAATAACCAAGGGGACAAAGACCAATTTCTTGGGTTGGTGCGCTGTTCATGAGTAATTGACCGATGTGTCCTGCTTCTAAAAGACAGAAGTCTCTAGCGAGTTCTCCATACATCGGTGCGATCGCACTCAGTTTCCCAATCAAATAGATTGCAAAAGCAGATTGTTCAAAAAGTGGTTGATTCTCAAGGTAAACACTGCTGTCTATTTCGTTGGTGCTGTGGAGTAAGATTAAACGGTGGTCGCTGGGATGATAATAATATATTCCTGCTGGGAGTGTTTCGATGCGGTTGGGTTTGATGAATAAGTAAGTTTGTACCGGATAAAGACTCCCAGCAGAAGGATAGCGATACTTGGGAATGGGATAATCACCCAATTGCATTTGCTGGAGACAGTTGAGAAATTTGCTAAATTGTTCTAGGGAAATCTGTTGCGGTAGAAATTGTCGGTAACTTTGGCGTTCTAGATAAGGTGTTTGCTCAAGTTCAGATTTCGGTAAGTGAATAGTAATTTGCGATGATTCTGATGTGCGGATTCCTGGTTGCTGGAGTTTAAATTCGATGCGTCCTCCAGCATCGCTTAATACTCCTGCTTGTTGAGGTGGTTGGTAAGCTTCTCCTAGATTGGGAGTTGGTGTGATGTGGTGTTCGCTAAAAATATAAGCAACTAATTGTTGTGTTTGTTCGACTGTGGTGACTACTGCTTCTTTGACAGTGGGATGCTGTTTTAATGTTGCTTCAATTTCACCGAGTTCAATTCTATAACCGTTGATTTTGACTTGAAAATCTTCTCTTCCTAAAAATTCTATATTCCCGTCGGGTAAATAGCGTCCCAAATCACCTGTTTTATATAATTTTTCTTTGCTAACTGGATGAGTAATAAAGCTAGCGTTTGTTTTTTCTGCGTCTTTCCAGTAACCTTTTGCTAAACCGATACCGCCAATATATAGTTGTCCCGTTACCCAAACAGGAGTTTGCTGTAAATTATGATTTAATACATAAACTTGTTGATGATCGAGTGGTTTACCGTAGGGAATACTTTTCCAGTTAGGATCTACTTGGGTAATGGGATAGTAAATTGACCAAATTGAAGCTTCTGTTGCTCCTCCTAAACTCACGACTTGGATATTTGACCACAATTTTTGGATTTGATTTGGTAAATTTAGAGGTAGCCAATCTCCACTCAAGAAAGCTAAACGTAGAGATGGAGGTCGTTGTGGTTGGTTGGCGAGATATTCTACCAACATTTGCATCAAAGCTGGAACTGAGTTCCACAGGGTAATTTGCTGAGATACAATAAACTCTAACCAGTGTGCAGGATCTTTGGTTTGCTCTGCTGAGGGAATGACTATCGTTCCTCCCGCCGCTAACATACCGAAGATGTCGTAAACTGAAAGGTCGAAGTTTAATGTTGATAAAGCTAAGATGCGATCGCCTGGTTTAATTGCAAAGCGTCGGTTAATATCTAAGATTGTATTTACCGCACCCCGATGATCGATCATTACTCCTTTGGGTAAACCCGTAGAACCGGAAGTGTAGATAATATAAGCTAAATCATCGGGAGTTTGGACTAGTTTAATATCTTTCTCATCTCCTATGAGTTGACTTTCCACACATACTTGTTGAACACCTGATGGCAAAGATAGCTGAAGATGAGGTTGAGTGACAATTAATTTAACTTGTCCTTGGGTGAGTAAATACCATTGTCGTTCTGCTGGTAATTCAGAATCGATGGGGAGATAAGCCGCACCAGCGATTAAAATTCCTAGTACAGCAACAACTTGCTCCCAACCTTTTTCCATGACAACGGCGATCGCATTATCGCAACTTGCTCCCAATTCTTGCAATTGAGATGCTAATTGCAGAGCGCGTTGGTATAATTCCTGATAAGTTAGGGTACGCTCTGGGGTAATGATGGCTGGAGAATGAGCTTGGATTTGCACTTGCTTGATAAACAAACTGTGCAAAGTTTCCTCACAAATGGGTGCGGTGGGATAATTTGCAATTGTGGGTTGTCGTAATTCTCCCTGACTTGCGCTCCAAATCGCATCTGAGGTAATTAGTTGTTGAAGCAAATCGCAGTAAGCAGCAAACATCTCATCCAGCAAACCTGCGGGGAAAAGTTCTTCCACCGCATCCCAGTTAAATATTAAAGTTCCGTTTTGCTCTGTGATTTGATTATCTAACCAAACTTGCGGGGTTTGACTGATACTGTAAACAATCTCCCCTAACTGACTTAATATTGATGTATCCTGACCAAGTGATTCTAAACCTAGCGTACTAGTAAATACCACTGGGATAAATTGGTAACTTTGGCGTTGACGGTTAAGTTCTCGCTGTACCTGCAAACCACTGATATAACCGTGATCTAAATCTTGCCACAGTTGTTGCTGTAATTGTTGAGCGTGGTTGCTAAAGCTTTCGGGAACTGAGCGATCGACTTCTAAAAGTGTTAAAGAAGTGAAGTCTCCGACAATTTCATTAACTTGGGGATGTAAAGGTAAACGCTTAAATAATGTGAGATTAATAGTAAACTTGGGACTTCTGCTCCATTGACTGAGGATTTCTGCAAAAGCAGCTAATAAAACTCCCGAAGGAGTTAAGTTAAATTGTTGAGCGCGATTTTGTAATTTGCGCCATTGTTCTGGAGACAGTTGGGAACTGCGACGTTGAAACCGAGGATTGGCGATCGCATTGGGATTTTTCGCTAAAGGTAATTCTGGTGCTGGTGGTAAGGTATCTAGTCGGTTAAACCAATATTCTTGAGAACGTTGATATTGGGGTGTATTTTTTAAAGTTGATTCCCCAAGCACATAATCGTGGAAGGAAAGTTCTAAGGGTGATAATACAAACTCAGAATTATTATATAGATGTAACCACTCCCGCATCAGCAGAAACACACTCCAAGCATCAGCAATCAAAGCATCAAAACTGAGGTGGAGTCTGGTACGCTGTTCATCTATGGGTGTAGCTCGAATCCTAAATAAAGGCCATTGTTCCGCAGGTAAGACTTCATGGGACATCTGCTCACGCATCACCTCTAAATCTTGCAAATCTAAAACTTCGATTTCATAAGCCGGTACTGTTGGCAGAATTTGCTGTTGACCATCTGGTAAGATGACAGCACGCAGCATATCGTGACGCAAAATGAGTTTTTGCCAAGCTTGATTTAATCTTGTTAAATTTAAGCGATTGCAATCTAATTCTAAATAACCATGAGCAGCAATATTCCCTAATTCAAAAGCTTCATTGCGTCCTAACCAATAAGCTTGTTGAATATCGGTGAGGGGAAAAGGTTGATATAGCTGTTGTGGATCTGGGACAATTGTTGGTAAATTAACTGAAGATTCTGTCTTTGTCGAAGATGTCAGTGCTTCACTCAATCCAGCTACTGTGGGAGATGCTAACAAAGAGCGTAGCGGTAACTCAATATTTAAGGTTTGTTGTAATCGCGCAATCACTTGAGTCGCAAGTAGGGAATGTCCCCCCAATTCAAAAAAGTTATCGTGAATGCCTACTTGTGTGAGTCCCAAAACAGCAGCGATAATATTAGCGATCGCTTCTTCCGTTGCTGTGCGCGGTGGAACAAAGTCTATTTGTCGATTCTGTTCGATATCTGGAATTGGTAAAGCAAGCCGATCTATTTTACCGTTGGGTGTTAAAGGTAAAGTTTCCAGGATGGCGATCGCACTGGGAATCATATAATCAGGTAACTTCTGTTTGAGAAAGTTACGCAATTCACTAGTTGTTAATGATTGTTGCTGAGAAACAACATATGCAACTATAGATTTATTGTCGGTTTGCAGTTCTCGAACCATCACCACTGCTGCTTGAACTTGGGGATGACTACTCAAAACAGCTTCAATTTCCCCTAGTTCAATTCGGAAACCCCGAATCTTCACTTGATCGTCAATTCGACCGAGTAATTCAATATTACCGTCAGGAAGATAACGCGCTAAATCTCCTGTTTTGTACAAAATAGGGGTGTGGGGGTAGAAGGAATTAGGGATAAATTTCTCTTTAGTTAAATCGTCCCGATTTAAATAACCTTGAGCTAAACCAGCACCACCTATATATAATTCACCCGCAACCCCAATCGGAACTAATTGCAGATACCGATCTAAAATATAAACTTGCGTGTTCGCAAATGGACGACCAATAGGAACCAACCCAGTTCCTAATTTCCCAATCCCCAATTCAAAATACGTGCTATCAATACATGCTTCCGTTACCCCATAGGAATTAATCAAACGTGTCTGCGCGCCACAAAAACGCTGAAATTCTTGATATTCTTGCACATACAAACTATCTGAACCGACTACCAACAATTTCATAAAGTGGAGATTTTGCTGAGTTCTTTGTAAATACTCAACCAAGTTTCTCAACACAGCTGGAACAAACTCCGCGCTATCAATTTTCTCCACCAACATCAGTTTATACAACTTGTCTGGTTCCAACAGCCACTGACGCGGACATAAAATTAACTTAGCACCACTACAAAGAGCGCGAATTACATCCCCTGAAAACACATCAAAAGCAAAACTCGCCATTTGTAAATGACTAGTCAGAGACTGGAGTTGATAAGCTTTTTCCCAAGCATAAAACGCATTTACTAAACTATGATGAGCGATCGCCACTCCTTTAGATTTACCTGTGGAACCTGATGTGTAAATCACGTAGGCTAAATCTTGAAATGTAGTATTAATAACTAAATTATCTTCACTTTCCTGGGAAATATTTTGCCAATCTTGATCTAAACAAACTACAGTTAAATCCTCTATTGGTAAACTTGCTACTAATTTTTGTTGCGTCAGCAGCACTGAGACTTGAGAATCACGCAGCATAAAGTTCAAGCGTTCTTCGGGATACGCAGGATCTAAAGGTAAATAAGCTCCACCTGCTTTGAGAACTCCCAATAATGCAATAATCATTTCTAGGGAGCGTTCGACACAAATTCCCACCAGCTGATTTTCACCTATTCCCAAAGAACGCAGGTAGTGTGCGAGTTGATTGGCTTTGCTGTTTAATTCTTGATACGTTAATTGTAAAGACGTTTCATGAAGCGTCTCTACATTTGGAAATATCACCGCAACCGCGTTTGGTTGCTGGTTCACACAGTTCTCAAACAACTGATGAATAACTCGATCTTGGGGATAATCAACTTGGTTGTTGTTCCACTTCCACAACAAATGATTTGCTTCAACTTCCGTTAGCAGAGGTAAGGAAGCTATTTGCTGTTGTGGATTAGCAATAATCCCTGCGAGTAAAGTTTGAAAATGATTCGCTATCCTGCTAATTGTCGTAGCATCAAATAAATCGGTGTTGTATCTGAAAATACCAATTAATGATTCAGTCGTTTCCATCATGTCGAAAACTAAATCATTCTGTCCTTCCTGCTGAGGAATCACAAAAGGTTCTAAAGTTAACCCACCCCAATTTTCTCTAATTTTAGTTTTATCAGATACAGATAATTCATAATCTTGAGCAATTTCACTTAGCTTAAACAAGTTAAAGGAAACGCGAAAAAGACCAGGAAGACTCGGATCACGGTTGAGTTGCGATCGCTCAATTAGTAAAGTAGAGGGATAATCTTGATGAGCGATCGCATCCAATACAGTTTGGCGGACTTGAGTTAAAAGCTGAGAAAATGTCGGATTACCAGCTATATTTACCCGTAAAGCCAGCATATTCACGAAAAAACCCACAGTTTCCGCAAATTCCGGCTGACTTCTCCCCTCAATCGGCGCACCCACGATTATATCTTCCTGACCTGACAAGCGGTAAAGTAACACTTGAAAGGCTGTTAACAAAGTCATATAAAGGGTTGCTCCTTGAGCTTTCGCCATTTCTCGCAGCTGAGAAGTCAACTCTTGATTTAACTCAAAAGTATGGGAAGCTCCCCGATAGCTTTGAATTGGTGGTCGCGGTCGGTCTGTTGGTAATTTTAAGATGGGTAACTCACCCGCTAATTGTTCGCGCCAATAATTCCATAATTCATCGCCCACAGAACTTGCTAAAATATTTCTCTGCCACTGTACAAAGTCTTGATATTGGTACTTAATAGCAGGTAAAGATATGACTCGACCTGTATTTTCCGCTTCGTAGAGCGATCGCAATTCATCGAGAATAATTCCCAGGGAAAAACCATCAATAACAATGTGATGTATGGTTAGTAATATTACATAATTTTCTTCAGAACAAGTAAATAAATTTACCCGCAATAAATTACCTTTTTCCAGATCAAAGGGACGCTGATATGCTGCTATTACTTGGCTTGTCAACTCATCTTCGTTCCAAGTTGAAGCGTCAATATTTTCAAAATCAACTTCTTGGTATTCATGAACCTGTTGAAAAGGTTCGCCATCTTTTTGTGTAAATGTTGTGCGGAGAGTTGGATGACGATTTACTAACTTCTGAAATGCTTGTTGTAAAGCTGGAATATTTAAATGAGAGCGGATGCGAGCTGTAAAAGCAACGTTATAAGCTGCACTTGCGGGTGCAAGTTTATACAAAAACCATAAACCTTGCTGACCGTGAGTCAGGGGATAGGATTTAGAAGTATGAAAACCTTGGCGCAGCAAATCGATAATTTCTGTTTTATGCTGCTTAATTTGATTTAAAACTGTGGAAGTTAATCCTTCTTTGCGACCACGATAACGCAGCTTATTATCTTCAACCCACAATTCTATATTCTGTTGCGAGAGTTGTGTGAGAAACTCAACTAAATTCATAATTCTCCTTCCAACCACTCATCGTCATTTTCATTTTCTATTTTTGAGTCCGCATTTTCGCTCAACTCGTTTACTAATATTGCTAAACTTGCAACATTAGTATCATCTAGGAACTTTACTGCTGGAATATCTACTTCCAAATCTTTTCTAAACTTATTTCTCAGTTTGACAGCAATTAGTGAATCAAGTCCTAAATAATTTAAAGACATTCTGACATCTAATTCAGATGTATCTATCCCAATTACCTTAGCTATTTCCTCTTGAATATAAGTTGTAAAAAATGCAATTTTAGACATACTGTTCCAGCAAAATAAAGTCTTATTGGCGTTCTCTTCTGGAGCGACTATGCGTCTGGAGCGTGAAAAAATAAATTAATTCGAGTTAACCTATCCCGGAGAATTTACAATCACTAATTTTACACTACCACTGCAATTACCATCTTTATCATCCCAATAACGGCATTTGGTAACTATATACATCATCCCAGACCTAATCCGAATATTAGTAAACTCAATTTCACCCCAAAATTGAGAAGACTGCATAGCACGCCGAAAGGAACTTTCAAAATTCACAATATAAATATCTGGTAACTGTTTATTCCAATAATCTGCCATAGTCCACGACTGAAATGATGCCATCAATCTTTCTTTCACAGATTTAGCTATGACATAATACATCATTTGGTTGTAGCAAATATTAAACTCCACTGAATTAAAATGACCAGTGTCATCGATATAACACGATTCCGGGATCGAAAATTCACATTGTCCGATTACGCGTCCCCCATGCTGAGGATCGCCCTCTTTAATTACTTCAGCAGATTTAAGATACTGACAATTAGCTTTATAAGGCTTGAGTACTTGTGCTAGTAAAATATCATCATTATTGATGTGGATACTATTTTGTTTGACGCTTTGTTGACTTGAATCCTGAAATTTCAACATTATATTTTCTCCTGATTAAATGACTAAATAAGGCAAAATTTAAGAGTTATAATCTATAACTGATAAAAAGGATCGCTATCGTGCAAGGTCAATCGAAATGTAACCGCTGGTTCCGAATTTGCAGCATAGTGAGCGCAATGCACTAGAGAGCGATTATCCCAAATCCGCACATCTCCTAATTCAAATTCATGATGTTCTATTAATGGATATTTAAAACTTTTGTCTAACTGACCGGAATGAGTCAACAACTTTTGGAGAATATTTATATCTCGCGGTTTTCCCTCTGAATCATCTATGCGATAGGTAAACCCTTCGGTAATGTAGAGGATGGTTTCTCCTGTAACGGGATGAATAAAGGTCGTTGGATGCTCTACAGGAGGAGTGACTCGTTCAATCTCGTCCAATATTTCTGAAATCGGACGATAAACATCTTCAGGACGAATTTTAAAAAAACGTCTGACACTGTGATAACAACTCGACTGATTGGCGATCGCTTTCAGGTCATCTGGTAAACATTGATATACTTTGGACATATTAATAAAGTAAGTGCCACGATCTTTACTAGGAAGGAGCTGAGGATATACCATTGAAAATGCAAATGGCCTCGGCATAAACGCATAATCAGCGTGCCAAAACTTCCCAGTTTTCGGAACTCCAACTTGCTGATTATTCTCGGAAACATTGGAGGAAACAAAAATCTCTTCCCTTTCTGGGTGGTGATACATCGGCTGATAGTATTTTTCTACCTCCCCAAGACGATACCCAAAATCGCAATACTCATCAGGTGAAAAATCTTGCTCCTTGAGTACAACAATTTTGTATTCATATATCAGTTGCTTCACATCCTCAATATCTTGATCTGAAGCAGTTTTATGATTGAAGTCATAAACAACAACTCCCATTCGCTGATTGTCTTGATATTGAACTTTCATAGTTTTATCACTGGCTATATGACTTTTATTTGATTATTTAATTTTGGCGAAGCTAGTTAAAAAGTAAAAAGTAAAAAGTAAAAAGTAAAAAGATAATCCCCCATAAATAAATTGAGGGGATTTGTAATCGACGTATTGTTTCTTGTCCTCCGGAACTCGTAGACGCGGAGCGGCTTCTCGTAGAGTAACAAATGTTTTTACTTTTTTTCCATAAATAAATTTAGGGGCATCAAACCATTTTTCTTTTTATTTCTTTCTTTTACCTTTTACCTTTTAACTTTTTACTTTTGCCTTGTTCGGTAACTTTCCTGTTCCCCGTTTTCAACATAGAAATTAATCAATCAAACCGGCTTTCTATAGTTAACTAATCTTACGTACCGATGGATTCGCTGCCAAAGCAAGACTCGTAATTAGCATAATGCTACCCGCAACAGTAAACATAATTGTCAGATTTAAATTCACTAAAATCCCAGCTATAGCAAAGGAAAGAGGAGCAATACCAAAAGCAGAAAACATTCCCAAACTCATCACTCTTCCTAACATTTCAGGTTGGCTTTGTTTCTGAATCCAAGTAATTCCTACCACAGTGAAAATACAACTGCAAAATCCCAGCACTGCAATTGTTATACTAGCTAGTACTATATTGCCAATAAAGCCAAGTAAAAATAAACCAAAGCCTTGAACACTCGCAATAGTTAACAGTAAAACTCCGATATTGGGAAGATTTGGCACAAATTGAGGTGTGAGTGTCCCAATTAACCCACCACCACCCCAAGCTGATTGCATGATCCCTAAAGCTACTGCACCACCTGGGAAGCGACTATGAGCTAGTGAAGTCATCCCAACTTGTAATGGCCCAATAAATAGAAAATTGAGGATTACCATTACCAGCAAAAAGATTCTTAAAGGCTGATTGCGCCATGTGTAGTCAAATCCCTCACGCATACCAGCAATCAAATTCATAGTTTTTTTAGTTGATACAGAATTTTGATTTAATTCTCCATGCAATGCTGTTGCTTTTGCTGTGGTTCCCTTCATGAGCAAAAGCGTGATAGTTGTGATGGCAAAAGTTATCCCATCAATGACAAATGCTACTTCAATCCCCGCAGTTGCAATCAGTAAACCACCTAAAGCCGGCCCAATCAGCAAAATCAGTTGGGAAGTTCCTTGGCTTAAAGTATTACTTGCTATTAATTGTTCTTTTGATACCAGACTGGGAATAATTGATTTAGATGCAGGTATAAAAAAGCCATCAAATATGCCGAAGCTCGCAGCAAAAAAGTAAATATGCCATAGTTTGGTGATTTTCAGCGCAACGATTGTTGCAAATAAAACTACTAGTAAACCACGTAAAGCATTAGAAACAAACATCACTAATCGTGGTGAAAAGCGATCGCTCACCACACCACCAAATAGCATCAAAATAGCACGGGGAATTGCTGCACTCATTAACACAGTACCTAGCGTGATCCCAGAGTTAGTTAACTGTATTGTTAACCAAGGCAATGCAACGATGTAAAACTGATCGCCTAGAAGCGAAACAGTTTCACCGATGTATAGAAGTAAGAAGTTGCGTACAGTTAGCGGTTTCCAAAGTGGAACTTTAGAATTGGTCATTAGAAAGATTTGAAAAAAACAAACTATGTGAAGTAATATAAAATTATTGAAATCTAGTTCGTAGTAAGGACTGAAGTCCTTATTTGAGGACTAAAGTCCACCTTACGGAAGCCGCTCTTATGAGCGTCTACACTACAAACCTTTAATTCACACGACGTTCATACCCTTGCCAATATTTCTCGCGAATCTTGGCCTTTTGCAATTTACCACTAGGCGTTCTTGGCAAAGATTCAGTAAACTCAACACTTCTAGGTAACTTAAAATCAGCAATTTTACCCCGAACAAAATTAATAATATCTAATGCGGTTGCTTTCATGCCTGTTTTTAAAACCACAATCGCTTTGATTGTTTCTCCAAAATCTTCATCTGGAACACCAATGACTGCTACCTCTCTGATGGCTGGATGTTCGTATAAAATATTTTCTATTTCTGCTGGATAAACATTTTCGCCACCATAAACAATCATGTCTTTAAAGCGATCGCAAATGTAAATGTAACCTTCTTCATCAAAATAACCAGCATCACCAGTATGAATCCAGCCATCTACTAAGGTTTTTGCTGTAGCTTCAGGTAATTTCCAATAACCAATCATATTTGCAGGAGATTTGATACAAACTTCACCCACTTCAAAGCAAGATAGTTCTTGACCTTCACTGTTGATGATGGCTATCGATACGCCAGGAAAGGGTTTACCCGCAGCTTTGAGGATGTTTTTATTTGTAGATGTATGGTCTTTTGCAGGTAAAGAGACGGCACAATTGCCAGTTTCGGTCATTCCATATATTTGCACAAAATTACAATCAAATGTGGCGATCGCATCTTTGAGTGATGATTCAGCTATGGGGGAACCCCCATAGATAACATATTCTAGTGATGAAAAATCTGTTTTTTGGCATAATGGTTCGTTCAACAAAACTTGAATCATGGCTGGAACCATAAATGTCTTAGTGATGCGATACTTTTCAATCGCTTGGAGAACCTCAACACCGATAAAATTGTCTAAGACAATATTTTCGGCTCCTGCTGCTAAACCACGAATAGCCCACCATAAACTACCGATATGGAATAAAGATAAGGTAAGCAAACTCTTATCAGTGGCGTTCCAATTTATCCAAGTTTGATTTCGTTGAGCAAATTCTTTGGCGATCGCAAAAAAACTATAATGTCCTAGTTGGACACCTTTGGGTCTTCCTGTAGTGCCACTAGTATACATTTGTACGGCTACATCATTGGCTGCAACAACGATATTTGGTGGCTCGTCACTATGTTCCTGAGACCAGATATCATAACTCAGGCAATTGCCATCAATTTCTTCTAAGGCAATAATGGTTTTAACGCCATCAATCTCATTTCTAATCGATACTACTAACTGATAAAATTCTGCCCCGACAAAAAGAATTTCAACATTAGCATCCCTGAGAATATAGCTAACTTCAGCAGCAGCTAAACGCCAATTAATAGGTACAAAAACAGCTTTGATTTTGCAACAAGCAAATAAAATTTCATAACTCTTAAGTGAATCTTTAGCTAAAAGTGCTACTCGCGCACCTGGTTGAATTCCTTGGGCTAAAAGTGAATTTGCAACTTGATTACTTCGCCGATCTAATTGCAAATAAGTAAGTGATTTATCCTTAAATATCAATGCCTTCGTGTCTGGAAATTGACGTGCTTGCACACGTGACAAATCTGCTAACGTTGTTATTTTACTGTTATATATCATCGACATTCCTCAGAAAAATTATCAGGTTTTTTGTGCAGTTGCAACAAGCTATCTGAACCTATTACTATCAGTTGCATAAAGTGAAGATGTTGCTTGGTTTTATCTAACAACTTATACTAAGTTACATAAAACGGCTGGGAAATTTTTTATGCTCTCAAAATTTATTACATTAGCTTATAGGTATTCCCCAGCTTTTTAAACCACCTTCGTGGGCATAATATCAACTATTTACTTTCTATTCATCTACTACAATTACCAAATTTGCAACATCGTCTAATAATCTCACCGCACTCATGGTATTTATTTTGCTACAGTTTGTACTACCTATTTTTGTGGTTAATTATCATCAATTAATTTGAAATGCATAGGAAAATTATATTTTTAAAATAAGCATTAAAACTTAAACTAATACAGATTTGAGAATATTGTCAATCTCAAATCTGTTGCTCTTAACGAGTATTAAATACTACATATGAGTTTTTGCTATTTGACTTTTTTTATGCAAATTAATTAGAAGTCAAAAAATATACTCTTATTATGTATTAGTTTATAAATATGTTTTCAAGCTTTGCATAGATACACAAAATAAAAACATAGTCTCAAGTAGTACTATTTTTTATTAGTATATTTACTGAAAAGTAATTTTATATATTTTTATTTTACTATGGAAAATTTTTGATATTTGACAATAAGTCAAATTAATCTTAAATGCTTGTTTATTAAGAGTTTTGAAAGCATATTAACCAACTGATCTTTACTATAAGAATAATTAATCAATAAATAAATTAAGCAAAATAATGATGATTAGGGTTTGATTTTTATGGTAGAAAAAAGACAAAAAATATAATTCCAACTCCTTACACCCCCACACGTATTTTTAAGACAGACGGTCATTGACACTCCCACTGGGCTTTAGCGCGTGGGATTCTTCGTAGAAAAACTCTAGACCTACATCAATTCCTACTTGGTTTCCGCTATGTTGATGTTGTTCTTTACCTATTCTGACACGTTTAATCTGTTTGATGGAGTAGAAACTTAGGTCACGAGTACCAATTAACTTAAGCTTACCAATATTAAAACCATCACTAAATATGATGTATTTTCTATCATTAGAAAGCTTCCATCCTGATGTTTTGTACTCTACAGAATGACCACGTTTTTTGAATCGTGGGAATCCTTTCTTGCGAGGGCGAATCTTAGAGATAGGGGCAGGCTTCGTTGTATAGTCGAGTTGATGATTGGGCGTATCGCAGGAGTTATTAAGCCTGCCCCTATCTCCCAAGCCAAATGCGTGGTCCCTCATGGGCTTTCTGCTTTGATCACTGTAAAGCAAGGAAGTAGAAGTTAGTTTTTGCGCTCGCCGAAATGATTTTTGCGCTCGCCGAAATGATTTTTGCGCTTGCCGAAATGATTTTTGCGCTTGCCGAAATGATTTTTGCGCTTGCCGAAATGGTAGCTAGACCTCCACAGGTGTTAGCCTAGCTCCTCTCTAAAGAGGCTCGCGCCCACAATAAAAGCATGAAAATCTATTTCTTAATCCCCTATTCCTATTTTCAACACAGATTTACAAGTTTGACAGTTCGTCATTTGACACTGTTACCGCCAAGGCAAACAATTGAGCAACATAAGCGCTTTAGTTGATTTGCTACTAATAGCTTGAATTTTGTCAATTTTTCTTGACAATTTGAGATTATTTTTTGGTGTGAGGATTAAATGAGGAAACTGTATCTACTGGGAAATTTTGGACTAGCTGTCATACTAGCCATATTTATAAATCAACAAGCTTTAGCTACGACAAAAGAAGATAATAAAATTCCTCAACTTTCAGATATTCAGTTTCCTCACATAAGTGTTAAGGAGTGGCTAGCTCAACAAGAGCAGTCTACTTTTTTAGTAACAGGGATAAAGTTGAATCAGACTGCTAGTGGTTTGGAAGTTATTTTAGAAACAACTACATCTGACAAATTGCAAGTCACAACTAAAATAGAAGGTAATAACTTTATTGCAAATATTCCCAATGCACAACTGCGTTTAGCAAGTGGTAATACCTTCCGTCAAGAAAAGCCAGTTGCGGGAATTACGGAAATAGCAGCGCTCAATCAGGATGCAAATAGTATCCAAATCACCGTAGTGGGAACAACACAGGTCCCAAAAGTCGAACTGTTTGACAGCAATGAAGGTTTAGTTTTGGGGGTGACACCAATAACACCTGAAACTCAAACATCAGCCGATAGCCAAAAACCTAATGAACCAGATATTGAACTGACAGTAACCGCGCAGAAACGCTCAGAAGACGCACAGGATGTACCACTGAGTCTGACAGTGATTCCTCAGCAAGAACTCGAAGATGCTCAAATTAATTCTTTCACTGATATCGCCAACAACACACCCAACTTTAGCTTTTTTCCGACATCTTCTGGCGCTGCGGAATTTAACTACTACAGTATGCGGGGTTTGAGCAACTTTAACTTTCTTGCTAGCCAAGATAGCGTCGCCTTTTATATCGATGATGTGCCGTTTGATTACGGTGGCTTTTTAGACTTGGGTTTGATTGATTTACAACGAGTAGAAGTACTGCGAGGTCCACAAAGTACGCTCTATGGTAGAAGCAGTCCAGGTGGGGTGGTGAATGTCATTTCCCGTCAGCCAACGGATTCCCCAGAAATGCTATTTTCAGCTAGTTATGGCAACTATAATAGCCGGGAAGTGCAATTATCACTTAGCAATGCGGTGATTCCTGACAAGCTTGGGTTTCGTTTTGCTGGAGTCTACAGTGGACGAGATGGTTTGGTAGATAATGTGTTTCTCGATCGCACAGTTGGAGAGCGATCGCAACTAGTCGGACGAGCGCAAGTCCTGTGGACACCAACCCCAGAATGGAACGTCTCATTTAATACTTACGCTAACTATACCGATAGTGGTAATCCTACCTTTGTCCCCCGCAACAGTGACGATCCCTTTAAAAGTGAGCAAACAGTTGATGGTCATGCGCGAGTTAGTAGTGATACCCAAGCTTTAAAAGTTAACTATGACGGTACAGGTTTCCAATTTACCTCAATTACAGCACGGCGCTTTACTAATCAAGATAACTTTTTAGGAGATAACGTCCCCCGGCGCGACTTTCTGCGGCAGATTATCGGTATAAATTCTACAGTCTGGTCACAGGAAATCCGGTTTCAGTCCCCAGAAAGTGCTGACCGCTTACGCTGGCTTTTAGGTGGATACTATGAATCTCGCGAATTTAATGCTAATAATGATACGCTGGAATACACAGAAACTGGAGCCGCAGCATTTGGCTTATTTTCCCCAGGACGCGATCGCGTGATTGCAGAACAATTTCGTAATACCTACGCGGTTTTCGGACAGCTAGACTACAAACCAATTGAACCTTTAACCCTATTTGCTGGTCTGCGCTATGAAGCTTCTAATATCTCCCTAGATCGCCAGCGTGTCTTTGAAATTCCTAATGGCGGAGTCATCCCTAGCAGTCCCGAACTGCGGGGAGCAGATATCAAAAGCGATGAATGGATTCCTCGATTTGGTTTGCAATATCAATTCAACCCTAATTTAATGGCCTATGGCACAATCTCTAAAGGTTATCGACCAAGCGGATTCAACTACCGCGCTGACACCGAAAACACACGCCGATATGGAGAGGAAAAGTCTTGGACTTACGAAGTCGGTTTAAAGTCTTCTTGGCTGGACAATCGATTAACAGCAAATTTGTCCGTATTTCATACCAATGTCGATGGTTATCAAGTTTTACTAACTGATGACTTCGGGTTTTTCCGCAACGTCGCCAATGCTGATGTCAACATCACCGGAGTGGAATTTGAGCTTAAAGCCACTCCTGTGCAGGGACTAGATTTAATTGGCTCGGTTGGCTATGTAGACAGTAGATTCCAAGATTATAGAAATCCATTTACTGGTGCAAATTTTAGTGACAATCGCGTTCCCCTTTCACCAGAATTTACCTATAATTTAGCAGCTCAATATCGTAGTCCGGGTGGAATTTTTGCTCGTTTAGAATTACGCGGTTACGGTACAAATTATTTTGATGATGCCAATCAAATTAAGCAAGATCCATTCGCATTGGTAAATGCTCGTATTGGTTACGAAGGGACTAATTATGGGATTTATTTATATGCAAATAACTTGTTTGATACTCGCTATATTACTTCTGGATTCTTTTTCCCACCACCAAATGTGACGGCGGGATTTGGTGATCCAGTAACTTATGGTGTGCAATTTCGTGCGAATCTTTAACAGTTATCAGTTATCAGTTTTATCACTTGCCCTCTGCTTTTTTTGTAAGCTATGCTTTATAAACTGATTTTGCTTGCTACCCTTTATACTTCTCAGTTTATACCGACAACATTTTTTCTTCAGGCATTACCTGTTTTTATGCGACAACAAAATATGTCGCTTGAGGTAATTGGATTTCTGGGTTTTTTAATTCTTCCTTCTGGGTTAAAGTTTCTTTGGTCGCCCTTAATTGACCGTTACCGTATAGGGAATTTAGGACATTATCGCGGTTGGATTATTTGTTTTCAATTGTTGTTAATAGCAATTATATTTTTCAGTGCTTTTATTGATATTCAAAATAATTTAATTGGCTTGCTCATTTGCATGTTTTTGGCGTGTTTGTTCTCTGCTAGCCAAGATATTGCTACTGATGCATTAGCGGTAAATTTGCTCGAACCTCAAGAACGAGGATTAGGTAATGCAATTCAAGCTGGGGGAAATTTTTTTGGGGCGATTATTGGTGGTGGTGGGGCGCTGATTCTGTTAGAAAAAGTGGGATGGCGATATAGTCTAATTGCAATGTCGGTTTTCATGCTGCTCAATTTAATACCAACTTTGCTTCATAAAGAACAAGCGATCGCCAACTCAAAAGTTAACAAATCTTATTTCCAAACATTTGTTCGCTTTTTCTCTCGCCCGAAAATGCTACCGTGGCTTTTCGTCGTTCTACTGTATATGGCGGGTGAAAGTATGACAACTACCATGATTCGTCCGCTTTTGGTAGATAGGGGTTTGTCTTTATCAGACATTGGCTGGTTATTGGGTGTAGTTAGCTACAGCGCCCGCATTGTCTTAGCCTTGGTTGCTGGAGTGATGATTACACGCTTGGGACGCAGGCGTTCTTTAATTTTGTTTGGACTGATAGCAGCTTTTACTGCACTTTTGTATATCGTACCAGCAATGGGCATTGCCAGTTTACCTGTGCTGTATGCGGTGTGTATTCTAGTCAGTGGAACTCAAAGTATGGCCTATACAGCCTTGCTTAGTGCCATGATGGATAAGAGCGATCGCGCAACTGCTGCTACTGATTATACTATTCAAGTTTCAGTCATGTTTTTAGGTGGAATTGCTGCCACAATTTTGAGCGGGATTCTCGCACAGCGCACGGGATACACCCCCACGTTTATCATCAGTGCAGCTATAAGTTTATTGAGTGTGTTTGTTATTACTAAATATCCTGTCGATTAACGCTATCTATTCTTAAAAAGTAAAAAGATAAAAGTAAAAAGTAAAAAGATAATCCCCATAAATAAATTTAGGGGCTTAGTACCAGCACTTTTTCTTAGGAAGTGCCTTTTGAATGAGTGACTTTCGCCTTGTTCCAAAAATTTTTTCTCACTACCCCTTGACTCTCCAGCAAGATGGAGATTTCAAAATGGGATTAGTTCATTAAATAGAGTATATCAAATGACACTTCAACTCAAAGTTCCTAACATGGCTTGTTCTGCCTGTGAAGAAAGCATCACAAAAGCGGTGAAAACTGTCGATCCAGCCGCAACTGTTCAAGCTGATACCAAAACTAAGCTTGTCCAGATTGAAACTCAAGCAGCAGAAGCTGCCATCACACAAGTAATTACAGCCGCAGGTTATACCGTTACCTACAACTAAATTCTTTCAAAAGCAGTTCAGGACATCGTTAGGAGATTTGACGGGAGTACAATGCGCGGAGGTCTAGATGGAAAACACGAATCTGAAACTGCGGGGTATGAGTTGTGCCTCTTGCGCTAAAACAATTGAAGATACGATTCGCTCTATTGGTGGTGTGAATGAGTGTAGCGTCAACTTTGGGGCAGAGCAAGCCACTGTCACCTATGACAAGAGAAAAACTGACCCAGAAGCAATCTGCGATGCGGTAGATGCGGTGGGATACTCTGCTCAACCCATGCAAGACGATGATTTATTTACCGCAGACGATGATACAGAACAGCAGGCACGCCAAGCAGAAAATCGAGCGTTAGTCAGAAAAGTTTGGATTGGCGGCATGATCAGCGCCATTATAGTCATTGGTTCACTACCGATGATGACAGGGTTGTCCATTCCCTTTATTCCCATGTGGATGCACAATCCCTGGCTACAGCTTGTGCTGGCGACTCTAGTGCTGTTTTGGTGTGGTGCATCCTTCTTTATCAATGCTTGGAAAGCCCTCAAACGTCACACAGCAACAATGGATACATTGGTAGCGATTGGTACAGGTGCCGCTTATGTCTATTCCCTCTTCCCCACCTTCAAGCCTGGGTTCTTCACCGACCGAGGATTACCGCCTGATGTGTACTACGAAGCAGCTGTAGTCATCATCACTCTGATTTTGCTAGGACGAGTGCTTGAAAATCGTGCTAAAGGACAAACTTCTGAAGCAATTCGTAAGCTTGTAGGCTTGCAAGCTAAAACAGCTCGCGTTATTCGCAATGGCACAGAAGTGGACATTTCACTTGCCGAAGTCATTGAAGGCGATATTGTTTTAGTGCGTCCAGGTGAAAAAATTCCGGTAGATGGCGAGATTATTGATGGCTCCTCAACTATCGATCAGGCAATGGTCACGGGTGAAAGTGTGCCTGTGAAGAAGCGGCCGGGAGATGAAGTGATTGGAGCCACAATTAACAAAACTGGTAGCTTCAAATTCCGAGCAACACGAGTGGGTAAAGATACATTTTTGGCGCAGATTGTCAAGTTAGTGCAGCAAGCTCAAGGTTCAAAAGCACCGATTCAACGATTAGCTGACCAAGTAACTGGATGGTTTGTACCAGCTGTGATTGCCATTGCGATCGCCACCTTTGTCATCTGGTACAACATCATGGGCAATGTGACGATGGCACTAATTACCACTGTCGGTGTGTTAATTATTGCTTGTCCTTGTGCCCTTGGCTTGGCAACGCCGACTTCTATTATGGTAGGAATGGGTAAGGGGGCAGAAAATGGCATTCTCATCAAAGGGGCAGAAAGTCTGGAACTCGCGCACAAGCTTAAGACTGTCGTTCTCGACAAAACGGGTACAATTACGCAAGGTAAGCCGACTGTCACCGATTTTGTAACCGTTAACGGTACAGCCAATGGCAATGAGCTAAATCTTCTGAACCTTGCAGCATCTGTAGAACGCAATTCAGAACATCCTTTGGCTGAAGCAGTTGTCAATTATGCTCAATCTCAAGGTGTGCAGTTAACTGATGCACAGGATTTTGAAGCGATCGCTGGTAGTGGTGTGCAAGGGTATGTGTCAAGTCAATGGGTACAAATTGGCACTCATCGTTGGATGAATGAGTTAAGTATTAATACAGGTGCATTGCAGGAACATTGGGATCGCTTGGAGTATCTTGGTAAAACGGTCATCTGGATTGCAGTAAATAGCAAAATCCAAGGGATTATGGGCATTACCGATGCGGTGAAACCGTCTTCTGTGAACGCGATTCGAGTATTGCAGAAAATGGGATTGGAAGTAGTGATGTTGACTGGGGATAATCGCCGCACTGCCGAAGTTATTGCCCGTGAAGTGGGTATCAAGCGAGTCTTTGCTGAAGTTCGCCCGGATCAAAAAGCCGAGACTGTCGAGAAACTTCAGTCGGAAGGCAAAATTGTCGCAATGGTCGGGGATGGCATTAATGATGCACCGGCGCTAGCTCAAGCCGATGTCGGCATGGCAATTGGCACAGGAACAGATGTAGCGATCGCGGCTAGTGACATCACCCTCATCTCTGGAGATTTACAAGGTATTGTTACCGCCATTCAACTCTCTCGTGCGACGATTCGCAACATTCGTCAGAATCTCTTTTTCGCCTTTATCTATAACGTCGCTGGTATTCCAATTGCAGCAGGAATTCTTTTCCCCATCTTCGGTTGGCTGCTTAGTCCCATTATTGCAGGTGCAGCAATGGCGTTTAGTTCCGTCTCCGTAGTAACAAATGCGCTGCGTTTGCGTAACTTTCAACCTAAAACAATTGGTTGAATAAATCACAAGGAGTAGTAACGATGCTTAAGAAAGTAACATTTTTTGGAACCTTGGCAGGATTTGGATTTTTGCTAGGAGCTATTTCCGGCGCGTTAGCGTAGCTTGCAATATAGAAACATTCGCCAACGGAGATGTTTAAATGATGAACAAAATAGCAATCATTGGCAGTGTTGCGAGTTTGGGATTGGTGTTTGGAATTGCTTCTAACAAAGCAGTTGCACAAATGTCCCACGAACAGATGCAACCATCTCAAACGAAGCAAACGGGTCAGTTCCGTCGCATCGAACAACCCTTATGGGCAAAAGGAGCCGTTACTGCTGGCGGATTAGGATTGATAGGACTGGAGTTATGGTGGTTTTTGCTGAGCAAGGGACTTCCAAAAAATAAATTAATCAAAAAAATTCAAGAAACAGTTCTTAAACAAGAATGATAATCATTGATAGGGGGAGAAAGCGCTTGCCGACGGCAAGCGCTTTCTCCCCCTCAAGTATGTCCCTCAAATATGTAGCTCGGCGTTCGCTCATTTTGAGTGAGTCTTTGGCTCATTCACGACTGGAACCGTGATTTCCAGGTCAGTTTTTCCCCACACATAACCAATGGCGTCTCCCCACATTAACCCTCTTATGTCACTTTCCGAGAGGGCAATCTTTAGAAGCTTTATCAGTCCATCAATACAAGCTATCCTATTACAAAAACTTGGTGGTTCTATTTGTTATTAGAAAAAAGTCTTGCGATACGCCATACGGCACACTACGTGAACGCTTCGTATATAAAAGCTCTAGAATTCAGAAATTGCAAAAGTTTTCGGAGAGTGACACAAGAGGGTTAAATGACACTCATCAATTAGCAATACTCTCAATCTTCCCGTTTCAATTTCTTCACGGTGGGTTGCCAAAAGTGTTTCAATCTCTTTTTTTTTGCCGCAACAGCATCTGGGTCTGCTTTGGGATTTAACTTTGTGGTTTTCTTCGAGCTGATTCCTGCTGCATCAAACAAGTCGTAGTAACTTTGTTTTGACTCATAAATCACATCAAATAGGACTCCTATAGGACTCCTATTTGATTTCTGAACAAGACTAAGAGAAAATACGGTGAGGCGTACAAGTCTAAGAGTGAACAATGATAAGTCAGCATTCACAAACAGCCACACTGACGGTAGGAGTATCGCAGGAACAGTCAACAGAGGGAATGGTAGTGGAGGCGATCGCCGAACTACAAAATTTTATAGATTTACGTCCAGATGCGCGTGAGGTAAGGAAAGCGTTGGCAGTTAAGCTGGTTTATCAAGGTTACCTATATGATGAAATCCAAACAATTTTAGACGTATCACGAGGGTCAATAACAGGATGGAAGCAAGCCTACGAAGAAGATGGAGTTGAGGGACTACGCCTGAACTATAAAGGGAGGAAAAGCTACCTTTTGAGTGGACAACGAGAAGAAGTTTTGGCTTGGCTACAAACCAAAGATATCTGGGAGCTTGGTGAACTGGAATATAAGCTAGCTTTTAAGTACGACGTGGTTTATGAGTCAAAACAAAGTTACTATGACCTGTTCTGCGAAGCAGGAATCAGTTGGAAGAAAACCACAAAATTGAACCCCAAAGCCAATCCAGATGCTGTTGCAGAAAAAAAAAAGAGATTGAAACATTGCTGGCACATCACCGAGAAGAAATCGAAACAGGAAAGTTGAGAGTACTGTTAATGGATGAGTGTCATTTAATGTGGGGAGATTTAAGTGGTTACGTATGGGGAAAAAGTGACCAAGAAATAGCAGTCCCAGTTGTGAACGAGCGAGATAAGCAGACATACTATGGGGCAGTTGACTATCTCCTTGGAGAATTAGTTCTCAAAGCTTACGATGCGGGAAACTCAAAAAATACTATCGACTACCTAGAATACTTACTAGCTGACTCTCCCGACCAACGATTACTAATTTTTTGGGATGGGGCTAGCTACCACCGCTCCAAGGAAATTAGAGGTTTCTTAGACTCTGTTAATCAAAGCTTACCAACTGAGCAATGGAAAATACACTGTGTCCGTTTCGCCCCTAATTGCCCCGTACAAAATCCGCGCTTAGGATATTTGGTTGCAAGCCAAAACATGGGTTCGGCGTTTTTGTGCTTTAATTCCTTCATTTTCACATTTAAAGTTGATATTTGAGTGGTTTATTAGACACACTACCTTTGATTTTGACACTCTACAGATGTACGGAGCTTATTCAAAAATCAAATAGGATTCCTATACCCAATAAAAAATAAAAACAAAAGCCTCCTAATATATCAATAGGAGGCTTTTGAAAAAAAAGAGAAC
>NZ_JCACKS010000184.1:0-2720 GCF_059505505.1 Pelatocladus sp.
CTTAGGGGAGGTTTTGGCGTTAGACAAAACCGGGGTGGGGTTCAAAGGGAATTATTAAGTAATCAAGCGAACCTGATATTAGGCAGAACGCCATAACGCACACTACAATTTGGATAGGAAACCGCTTAAGTTGCTGCTGCGAATCGTTTGTTAATTTCATCCCAATTCAGGACGTTCCACCAAGCGTCTAAATAATCGGCGCGGCGGTTTTGGTATTTGAGGTAATAAGCATGTTCCCATACATCATTACCCATAATCGGATATTTACCTTCGCTTAGAGGAGTATCTTGATTGGGTGTGTTGACAACTTCAAGTTTGCCATCTTGATTGCGGACAAGCCAAGCCCAACCACTACCAAAACGTTTAGTACCCGCATCGTTGAACTGTTTTTTGAAATCTGCAAAACTGCCAAAATTTTCTTTGATAGCATCAGCGATCGCCCCGGTTGGTTCACCACCACCGTTGGGTTTCATAATCAGCCAAAACATTGAGTGGTTAATATGACCACCACCATTATTGCGTACCGTTGTGCGAATATCTTCAGGAACGCTGTTAAGATTACGCAGTAAATCTTCTACGTTTTTGTTTTTGAGTTCTGGATATTTGTCTAATGCTGCATTCAGATTTTTGACATAGGCTGCATGGTGTTTGTCATGATGAAAGCGCATTGTGGCTGCATCGATGTGTGGTTCTAAGGCATTGTAATCATAAGGCAAAGGTGGTAGTTGAATTGCTCCAGAATTATCTGATTTATTGGAACTTGGAGAAGTTGGAGAAGCTGAAGAAGTTGGAGAAGTGGGGTTAGGAGTGCTTGCAGAGGCGCAAGAATCCAAAGCAAAAGCACCTACACCTGCACCAAGCAAAACTAGAAAATGCCGACGTTTAAGAGTCATAAGATTTACACCAAGCAAATACATTCGCGAAATTGGTTTGCAGTTATTATTTTCGTAGATTTTGGTCAATTAACTCCGTGATAATCTCTGTACTGCTTCACCTTGGAAGATTTGATGTGCTTGTGCAAGGATACTAGGAATTTTGTTTGCATGGGGACTGTGACTCAGACATGGCTGCAAGTCTAGTTTATCTATTTGCTCTGCTTTTTCACCAGGAAACCAGTGACTACCATTGCCAAGTAGGTTGTAGCGCATTTTGGTATAATCTATCATGTCGTAGGCGATCGCTAAATTCCACAGCCACAAAATTACCGGAATATTCACCTGTTTTGGAGTTTGTTCGTAAGTGGGTAAATTAACATGCCAAGTTTTTACCCAATCTTCTCCTAGACTAGTAATGGCTGCTTCCTCTAAACGTGTCAAAATTGGTGGCAAAATTTCCCAGGCTTGATCTAGCAAATCTAAAGTTTTCAAGTGTTCGTCAAAGTCTGTGGGTCTTGCTGCTCCTAAACTTAAAGTATGTATTTGGGGATGATTTAGACAAAACAAATCATTAAATACCATCGGACTCAAAGGAGAACAAAGTTTGACTAGTTTTTCTGGCGGATGATATAGTCTTCCTCCCTTATCAGATGGACTAATAATAAACACACCCATGTCATGTTCAGTAGCAGCCTCAATCGCAGCCCAATTCAATTGATTAATATAATACCAGTGCAAATTCACGTAATCGAATTGATTAGTGTTAATTGCTTGGATAATAGTATCTGTGGAACCATGAGTAGAAAAGCCAATAAACCTCACTTTACCTTGGGCTTGTAATTTTTGTGCCACTTCTAAACAACCACCCGGACGAATGGTATAGTTCAAAAATTCAGAATTATTTATGCCGTGTATTCCCAGTAAATCAATATAATCTAAACGCAGATATTGCAGTGATTTTTCAAATTCACTGAGGAATTTCTTTGCATCTGCACTAGGACTGATTTTAGTCTGAACAATTAATTTGTCGCGGGGAAGTTGAGGTAGAATTTTACCTAACTGCATTTCCGAACTACCGTAACCACGGGCAGTTTCGATATGATTAATGCCTAATTCTATGGAACGTCGAATTGTGGCTGCCAAATTTGCTTGATGATCACGGGGGATCTGCCACTGTGGTACATCTTGCCATTTATATTGGTATCGCATACCTCCACAGGAAAACACAGGTATTTGTAATTCTGTACGACCAAATCTTCTGTATAGCATCAAAGATATAGGTAATTTTGTTGTTTGTTGTTTATTGTTTGGTATTTGTCCCAAAGAACAACCAACAAACTCATTGTAATTAAGTAGTACTCTATTATTCGAGCGAAATCATTCGCTCCCCCACCCCCAATACGGTTCGGATAAGACAAATCGATTGGTATTTAAACCCACCAGAGACGTTGCACTGCAACGTCTCTACATTCCCAAATCATGCGAAAAATCCTTAACCGAACCGTATTTTGCCCCCACCCCGGTTTTGTCTAACGCCAAAACCTCCCCTAAGCGCACGCGCTTAGCAGGGTGGTTTCATACGAAAAAATAAAAATATGGAAGTCTGTATTTCTCGTTTTGAAGCATAGATTTTTTAAGGGCTGCGGTGTACACAGAAGTCTTATAAAGTTGCCTAGTAGCGTTTTGATCCCCCCTAACCCCCCTTAAAAAAGGGGGAACTAGAATCAAAGTCCCCCTTAAAAAGGGGGATTTAGGGGGATCAGAGGATTTATGTGTACACCGCAGCTTATTAACGGGACTTAAACAAAAAAAGGAAAACAAATAAGGTATAATGCCCCGCTAGCA
>NZ_JCACKS010000185.1:0-2687 GCF_059505505.1 Pelatocladus sp.
TGTAACCAGACCCAAAAGTTGTCAGGGTCTGGAAGCATAAGCGAGGATTTTAGGGTCTGAAACCTTATTGTTGCGTTAATTAATTGTCAGCAAGTCCAAACTAACGGAAGCATAACTTGTCTTAGTACGCAAAATGGAAGCATAAACCGTTCCGTAAGTGCAGATACTTTTTCTTAGTTCAGTAATGCTTATGTAGCTTTTTATGCTTAATAACATTTGAGCATAAAAACAAAATATATCAATACTTTCAGCGATTAGAGTCGAACAATTTTACGTAGTGCCTACTTCATCGACAATCATCAAGCAAGTAATGCTTTAAGTGTGAAGGTTAAAAATAGATTATCAACAAAATAATCGGGCAACTTTAACAAAAATTAATTGTCTAATTTATGACTGAGGCTTACTAGTTATAACTGAAGAATTATTGGGAAATTCACCACTATTTTTGGCCAATTTAATCGACATTTCAATCAAAAAAGCAGCCAGGTTAGCTGTAGGACGACCTTGAGACGCAGCCCATACTTCTAAATCCTCTAAGACACTATCCGGCAACGTAACGTTAATTCTTTTGCTCACTCTAAATGCTACCAGTATGTATAAACTAAATGCTCTATGAGTTTAAGAGTAAGGTTAAATTTAGATAATTTACATCATATTTACATCACTATAGATATATAAAAGATACTAGAGTCTGTCAAGCCAAAGAATGTTTGTGTTGTGTAATGATGGGGTGCAACCATGATGACACAAGAAGAATTCAACCAATGGTGCGTAAATCAAAGCCTTTCAAATCAAGCAATTATTGAGATTGAAAAAATTCGCAATGCACAGCCATCTCGTAGCGTAGGAAGTCGATGTAAAAACGTTTCGGGACGTTATCCTTCCCGGAAGATGGGTGTAACAATTCAATTTGAATCTCATAAAGTCGAACTGCCTTTTATCTATCAGTTGGAACATGCAGAAGATGTTTTAGAATATTACGACCAACCACCTCCTTTTAAAATTCAATATACTTCAGCATCAGGACGTAATTTAGGCGTAATAATTACTCCAGATTTTTTTGTTATTAGGTCTCATAGTGCAGGTTGGGTAGAGTGTAAAACCGAAAGTGAATTAGAAAAATTAGCACAAAAAAGCCCTCACCGCTATCAAATTGATAATAATAATAAATGGCAATCACCACCAGGGTTTTATTATGCCCAACAGTTCGGTTTTGATTTTCAACTTTGGTCTAATGCCAAAATTAATTGGACGTTACAACGGAATTTAGAGTTTTTAGAAGATTACTATAAAAATGATTTGTCATTCAAACTCGATGATAACTACAACATAGTTACGTCATTAGTAGAAGCACATCCAGGAATTTCTATCGCCAAATTATTAGATTATAAAGGAGTGAATGCCGATCATATCTATAGTCTAATAGCCACAGAAAAAATCTACGTAGATTTAACTGCACACCTTTTAGTAGAAGCTGATAAATCTCAAGTGTTTCAATCTCGTGTGGTAGAGAATGCTTTGAAGGCGATTATTTGCACGGAAAATTCAGAGCAAATGATTACGCCTATTGTTAACATAATTCCAGGTACGTCAGTATTTTATGATGGAGTTTGTTTAAATATTATTTTAGTTGGTCAAGATTATTTATTACTTAGCGCTAAAGAATTTGAGACAATTGAATTGAAGCTATCTGATTTTTGGGTTTTAGTTAATACCGGAAAAATCCAGATAAATCCCCAGAAAAATCAATCGCTTATCTATGAACAAGCGATGGAAATATTAAAACAGGCTTCAACGGAGGATTTAATTAATGCCAACCGTCGTTTCAGTCTATTAAAACCTTATTTAGATGAGCAATCAATCACAACTGGTAGACCAAAAGAACGGACATTAAGACGTTGGCTTCATAATTATTACCAAGCACAAGAGAAGTACGGTTATGGCTATCTTGGGCTAATATCCTTAAATCACCGTAAAGGTAATCATAATCGAAAGCTACCTCAACATATTATAGAAATTTTATCAAAATTTATTACTGAAGAATATGAGAACAAAAAGCAAAAAACTAAACAAGCTGTTTACGCTTCATTTGTTCACAGTTGTTCCAAAGCTGGGATTGGCGATGACCAAATTCCTAGCTATAAAACATTCATAAACGAGATTAAAAAATACCCAAAACATTCCCAAGTAGAAAAACGCTCAGGTCATCGTGCAGCGTATGAAATGTCAGCATTTTACTGGGAACTAGAATTATCCACACCCCGACATGGTGATTTCCCCTTTCATATTGCTCATATTGACCATACAGAATTAGATATTGAACTGAGATGTTCTCAAACAGGAAAAGTTTTAGGAAGACCTTGGCTAACTTTATTAATGGATGCGTTTAGCAGAAGAATTTTAGCTATTTATATCAGTTATGACCCACCATCTTATCGTTCTTGTATGATGGTGTTAAGAATTTGTGTTCAACGCCATTCAAGATTACCTCAAATAATTGTTACTGATAACGGCAAGGAATTTTATAGCACTTACTTTGAAACATTATTAGCAATATTTGAATGTACTCTCAAAAGACGACCACCAGCAAACCCTAGATTTAGTAGCGTTTGTGAGAGGTTATTTGGAACAACCAATACCCAGTTTTTGTATAATCTGGCAGGTAATACCCAAATCACTAAAAAAGT
>NZ_JCACKS010000186.1:0-2577 GCF_059505505.1 Pelatocladus sp.
GGTAAACAATAACTCTACTACGGAAAGCCCTCTTTATTTTGGCGAAGGTATTGGTTGGCCGATTCTTTATGGAACATCCGCACCTATATGGTTCAGGTAAATTTATCATAGCTAGCAAAAAATATTATCCAACTTTATATACGGAAGAATCTATAGATCGCTATTCGGCTATCGCTGGCTTATTTCCATCTTGCCATCAAATGGGAACTACACGTATGCATATAGATCCTACACAAGGTGTTGTTGATGAGAATTGTCGAGTACATGGAATTAGTAACTTGTATATAGCTGGTAGTTCAGTATTTCCCACTGGCGGCTCTGCTAACCCGACGCTTAATATTGTCGCTTTAGCAATTCGACTTGCAGATTATATCAAGGAGCAGAAGTATTGAATATTAATAAAAATGAATAAATTACTACTCAAAATTTATGATGAATTTTTGAAAAAGACTGGTCGATTGCTTAAATTATCAGGAGATTTTGCAACCAGGTTACCTTGCTTCTTGTTTTGACAAACATAATGCTTTCCAACTAATAAAAACTCCATAAAGTTTTATGACCAAAATTGCTTCATTTGATGTATTCGATACTGTGCTGACACGAGCATTTGGCTCGCCACAGTCATGCGCTATCCTCTTGGGAAATAAAGTTAAAGACTTATCACTCTTGCAATATACACCTGAAGCCTTTGCCCGTGCCCGTATTGATGCTCAAGTGCGTGCCGTCCGAAATGCAGGTGGTATTGATTCTAAATTAAATTTGCATCAAATTTACGCTGAATTAGGAAATGCACTAGGGCTAACTCAAACGCAGTGTGACGAGTTGATGAAGTTGGAACTTGAGTTGGAAGCTGAATTAATTCGCCCTGTACCCCAAGCCAGAGAACTTGTGCAGTCCGCACGCGATCGCAACCAGCGTATTATTTTTGTATCGGATATGTATCTGGGAACTGAGTTTATCCAAAAACAGCTAGCTCACCACGGTCTGTATTTAGATGGTGATCGCTGTTATGTATCGTGTGACTATTCTAAATCAAAAGCATCAGGTGAACTGTTCCGAGAAATACTACGCTGCGAAAATACTGCTCCCAACCTAGTATCTCATTGTGGTGACGACTTATGGTCTGATGTTCAATCTGCAAAGGACGTTGGGCTTAAGGTTACGCCATTCCTTAATGCCAAACTCAATCGGTATGAAGAAATTCTTGATTCTTACACCTGGGCTACAGAAGGTTTATCTTCTGCTATGGCCGGAGCATCGAGATTAGCACGTTTAACAATTCCTGCCTCTTCTTTAAAAGAAGAGGCTCAACGTGATGTGGCTGCCGGTGTAGTTGCTCCTTTATTGGTTGGCTTTACCCTTTGGGTATTGAGGCGTGCTCAAAAATTAGGCTTAAAGCGACTCTACTTTGTGTCGAGAGATGGTCAAATATTGCTCGAAATCGCACGCAGGTTAATCAAGAAGCTTGATTTTGACTGTGAACTTCGCTACTTCTACGGTAGTAGATGTGCTTGGCTACTTCCGAGTATTACCAGTGTTGATGAGGAACACTTAAATGGCATCTTTTGGTCATCAGCTAGTGTTGACTCGCCTTTGTCAGTACACACTATACTATCTCGACTTGATATCAATCCCGAACAAATAAAATCTAGCCTGGTTTCTATAGGCATTACGGAAAAAGACTGGTTACGTAATATAACTATTGATGAACGCAAAAAACTGAATCAATTATTAATTCAAAATGAAAATATACAGGAGATAATTCTTCGCAAAGCTGACCAAAAGCGCAAAGTTATGGTCAAGTATTTAAAGCAAGAAGGAATGTTAGATATGACTGAATTTGGTTTTATTGATGTAGGTGCGGCTGGTAACTTGCATTATATGCTTTCCAGCATTATGTCTGTTTCGACAGGGAAGCTTCCTGTGAGTTTATTCCCGTATTTAGGACAACAAGCTTTAAAAAACCAATTTATCAGACCGGAGACATACTTCTTCGATATCGAAAATAATCTAGGTTTCTGTGATAACTATAGATTTTTATTTGCGCTCATGGAAATAGCTTGTGTTGCAGATCATGGTTCAGTAGTTGATTATCAAGAAGTAGACGAGCAAATAAAACCTGTTATTAAAAATGAATATAATCAACAAGTTATAAACTGGGGTTATCATATTGTTCGCAAAACAATATGCAGTTTTACTGACAATTTACTACTTGATTTCAGCTTAGTTAATCCCCAGGCTGATGTGCGTGCTGCCACCATAGAAGCGATTGAAACTTTTTGCTCCAATCCTTCTTTCGCTGAGGCAAATGCTTGGGGTAGTTTTCCTGTAGAATTAGGTTTAGAGGATGAATATTTTGTGCCTTATCTAGCCAAGAGTTACGCTTGGAAAGATATGATTCAGCCCTTTTTACCTGAGTATAAGGCAACCTGGCGACAAATTTATTGGTGGCACGAAGGAGCGCTTGTTTTGACTCCTCCTTTGCTGCGGACTGCTTTGAAAATTAGCATTAATTTTGGACAATATATAGCGTTTCTTAATCTAGTGAAGTACAGTAACAACAATGGGTAAACCAAT
>NZ_JCACKS010000187.1:0-2556 GCF_059505505.1 Pelatocladus sp.
GCGACCAATTGCCACCCAAGCTGGTTTGGCGATCGGCATTATTCTTGTCATTGACGTGATCACATTTTTGTTCGTGGGTAATGGTACTGGTACTAACACTACGGGAAATTAAGCAAATGGAAAATTAGTTCAAACAGACAAATTATTATGTTTCAAAGCTTATGTCGATAGACCCAGATAAAGAACCTGTCAAAGTTAATAAGATTTTGGGCAAGCAAGCTGGATTTGGTCCCATTCCTGCAAACCAAATTCTACCTTGGTTCGCTATTATTATTATTTCCTACTTTATCTTTGATGGATTATTGGGTTGGGGAATCCCTAAAGTAGCTGTTATTAGTTTTTGGTTAATACTGAGTTGGTGGTTTGTGACCGGAAAAGACCCGGATAAATATGTTAATCGCTTTCGCAAACCAAGGGGACGTAATTGGATTACTGGTGGTGTAATTTATATATCTCCTTTATTGCCTTTAAGCATGAGAAGACAATTGTTGAGAAGGCAGAGAGCAGAAAATATAAGGAGTATATAGGGTGTGATTTTTGTTAATACTAACTACTAAATTAGTACCTGGTCAGATTATTTAAATGCTGCGAAAATAAGTTATTTAATTGTTTTCGAGTATCGTTAATTCATAAACATAAAATGAGTGTCTAACGAATATTTTTTATTTTTTACTCTACCTTTTGCCTTTCTTGATTAAATATTTATGAAAACAAAAATTCCACCAATTAATATTGTTGAACAACACCATCATCAAGTGACATACTTCCCTTTTGAAAACGAACTTGACCTTTGCTGTATGCTTCGCATCGAACGCGATAACCGCAGTATTGGTGCATTCCTTCTCAATCAAGGTGATATCTCGGATGAAACTAAATTTCAAGTTGTTTTTCCTTTTCATCTCAAAGGTATCCATAACCAACTTTATCGAGAAGAAATCTTAGAAATTTCTAACGGAATTTCTGAAGCAATGAAATCTATTCTTTTTGGTGAAAGATGTACTTTTCTTTTAGGATGTTATTCGGAAGAATCGCACAGACAGCAACATCTTAACCATCTTGCCGAATCTTGTTCTTTAAAATTACCTGCTATTTTAATGCGAAACGAACAAGCCAGAATACAAGAATTAACTCGTAAAGGGGCAAGGTCAATTTGGCAACAGATGGTATTTTGTACTTGGACAGCAGATGAATTTGGCTCAGGCAAAACAGACACTTTATCCAAACTGATTTACAAATTGGGAAAAGCAGGACGCTTTTTCTTGGATAATGTCACCGGACGTATATCCTCTAGACAAGAACAAGTTCTTAGCCACGTACTGATGAAGGCATACACAGAAGGATTTCTTCAGTGGGAAATGCTATTTAATACTAAAGCAGGACTAGAAATTAGTCCCTTGAGCGATATAGAACTTTGGTCGTGGCTTTGGGGCAGATTTAATAAATCTCCTGCACCACCAATTCCGCAACTTCTAGTGTTAGCAGAAGACAAAGATCAGGGTGTCAAACTTACAGAAATTCAAAATTCTTCAAAACACGCGACAACAATTTTAATTACTGGGGAACGGGGACGGAGTTCTTGCCCAGAACACCGTCAATGTTCCTCCCGTGTTTATATCAAAGACAAAGTTTGCGGTGTTCTGACTATGGTAGACACCGTATCTGCGTGGACGAACGTCAGAGAACAAATCTCCTGGATGTGGAAAGTCTTGAGTGAAAGTCACGTCCGAGACACTGAGGTATGGGTAGAAATTTCTCCTGCCAACCAATACCTTACACAAGACAACTTACACCGCCAAACAAAACAAACTAAAGCTGCGCGAGAACGTGCTTTACTCAAAGGTAGCGGTCGAGATATCGGCGCTGAAATCAAGCAAGAGGAAAGTTTTGACGCACAGAAGAAACTATATAAAGGTGCTGTTCCACTTAACTGTGCTGTTGTGTTTCTCGTTTACCGCGAAAATGCAGAAAGCTTAGATTTGGCTTGCGATTTGCTGTGCAACAGTTTTGGTACAGCTAAGGTTGTGCGCGATCGCAATATCGCTTCTCAAATCTGGCTGGAAACATTGCCCATCACTTGGCGACGGATATTGCACTCCAGTTCTATTTTGAGTGAGAGGCGGCTAGTTTTGGAAAGCGAAACTGTGGCTGGTGTTCTACCACTTACAGTTCCCAGAGAACTCGACCATATAGGCGTAGAGTTCCTCACAAACCGAGGTGGTAAACCCGTCTGTGTGGACTTATTCTCATACACCCAACACGCCCTAATTACAGGTAAAACGGGTTCCGGTAAGTCGGTGTTACTATGGCGGTTTATGCTCGATGCCCTATCGCAGGGTATCCCGGTGGTGGGTATAGATATCCCCGCAGCGGACGGCGAAAGCTCCTTTAAAACTGGAATTGAGTTGTTGGGCGATGCGGGTGCTTATTTTGATTTATCCCGTACTTCCAACAATTTGATGGAACCTCCCGACCTGCGACGCTTTGATGCAGGCGATCGCGCTTTAGACCCATCCGAAAACTCACAAGCCAATACATGCAAGGATTTGAGACCAGTCC
>NZ_JCACKS010000188.1:0-2521 GCF_059505505.1 Pelatocladus sp.
AACAGTGTAAAAAGCCTCTTCTATTCTCCATCTTCGTCGGTATAAATCAGCTACACATCGGTGATAGGTTAAGATAAAGCGCATTTTGTCAATCAGTTAAAATACTCAAAGTGACTCAAATGAAAATGATAATCGTGCGGGTGGGAGGGGAAGGAGGCGAGCGTCGCTCGCCTCCTTCCCCTCTATTTGATTATCATTATCTTTAAGTTTTTAACAGCCGAAATATGAAACAAAAAAGTATTGTAACGAGAGAATAACTTTGTCAAAAGTGAGTTTCATTATTATTGTAAATTCAGTAATCAAATGCGGTAATGAAAAGCGCTCTTTGACTACTATGCCCAAAGCTGCAAAACGAAACTCCGACCACGCGCAAAAACATCATACTCCTACCATAAATAATGAAGCGATTGCGTCGCATTTAGAAGAGTTACTAACTCCAGCTATCTTTGCTCAACAAAAATACTATAAACAGTTAGGCTTACGAGATAGAATTATCAATCTATCCTTCATGGTAGCAGCAGTATTAACTTTATTATGGCGACAAGTTCCGGGAGTTCAAGAATTAACGAGGCTTTTAGCAAGAGAAGATTTATTGTGGTGTCGTGCTACTAATATTGCCCAACAATCTCTCTCTCAAAGATTTTTAGTTTTTCCGGCTGAATTATTTGAACGAGTGTTTAAAGATTTATTACCTCAGTTACAACTTAATTGGCAGCAACGACTGAGGCGACCACTGCCAGATAGTGTTAAGTTTGCATTGCATAATTTTGACCGAATTTGGATAGCTGATGGGTCAACATTAGAAGCTTTATTTCGGAAGCTAAAAAGCCTGGAGGACTTGAAAACAGGACAGTTGGCTGGGAAAATCTGTACAGTTATTGATTTGGTTACTCGTTTACCGATAGAAGTTTGGTTTCACACCAATCCTGCCGCATCAGAGACTAATTTTGAAGCTCCTTTACTAAATTTACTGCCTGCTAAAACTCTAATTTTACTTGATAGAGGTTTTTACCATTTCCAGTTTTTACAACAACTTAATTTACAAGATGTTCATTTTATTACTCGCTTAAAAGCCAAAGCATCTATTAAATACTTAAAGATTTTTAGCTATGACCATTCGCTTAAAGACCGATTGATTCAACTTGGAACTGTTCGTCGTGGCGCACCAGTTTTAACTTTACGCCTAATTGAAATAAAGGTTGGCAAAACTAGTTATTCTTACATTACTTAATAAGAGATTGGTTTTTCCGGTTATTTCTTTAAAGTCTGAAACTAATTCTTTGTTAATGCGTCTTTCAGCCCTTGTACCAATACGTTGAATGATTGACATTAGTAAATCGATTAGATTATCGGTAATCTCTTGAGAGCGTTGGAGACAAAAAGCTGCCATCAGCGTGTAGCGAATGGCAGGTGGATGTTGTCGCAAATGATAAGGAGTTTCTGTTGCAGCTCGATGACGGTATGTTTTAATCAGTTTTGGTGATATTCCTGCAAATAAATCAGGTGGCAAACCAACTGTACGAATACGTTTTAGTTTTTCGATTTCGGTTAAGAAACTTCCTAATCCAACTGGCCCTGCGTCTGTTTTGAGAAATGCAAACTCGGAAGTTTTTAGCTTGAGAGAATCTTGTTTATCAGCTTCATTGTCTGATTCTTCTGTACTTAATAAAATCTCAATTTGAGAAATGGTTTCTTTTGATAGCTTAGAAAAAGTGTCATGGCAGAAGTTGCTTTCATATTGACTTATGGCACTACGAATCAAACGTTCAACTTGTTTGGATGTTGGTGGTTCAATTTGCAATAAGCGAAACCTTTGGTATGTTTGTTCTTCCAGTGGGTCAAATCTTTGTTCGTTGGGTAAAATAAAAGCAATTAACCAATCAGATATCTCCTCGGAATCAGACATTGTAGCTGTCCGAAATCCAAACAACTCTCGAATTTCAGCACGATGATTTTTGATGGAACGCCCTTGCCAATTGTATTGAGAATATAATGATGGGTCTGCTTCTAGTTGTGATGCTATGTATGTAATCACAGTTTCTGGTATTTCTGCGCTTGAGTCAGGAAAACGAGCCATTATTTGAAAATATTTCAGTAAAATGGCAAAACCAATCTGTCCTGCGCCTACTTTCTTCTTCACCAGTTCTAATTCTTGTGGAACAAGAGTCCAATTTTCTACAAGTTCTTCTGTGCTTTGAGGCGGTTTAACCATTTATTATGTTCTCCGTAATGGTAATACCAGTTGCTCCCAAAGCATAAATGAATCTGTTGTTATCAGGTTCTAATTTTCTCCCTACAGATTTGAGTTTTTTTGTCAAATCTCATAAAAAATATATATTAAATTTACTTATATTTAAGGGTAAAAAACTTGGGTCAATCATCATCTAAGTAAAATGGCTGAAACTCCTACTGGTTAAGCATTTTACTGAGGGTTGCCCCTGGTTGCACGAACCTTCTATTTACGCCATGTGGTCAATCACGCTTGGGGGAAGTAATAACTCGAAGCGGGTAGCTGTTGGTG
>NZ_JCACKS010000189.1:0-2490 GCF_059505505.1 Pelatocladus sp.
ATTTCTGTTTCTCTCTAATCTCTTTTTACCGGGGGAGAGTGAAAAACTACATCTTTTCTTACCATGAATCGCTACACTCTTTATAAAATAAGCTTTTCCAGTTATTTTGTCGCCCCGTCAGCATTGTTCGTTGGTTGTATGTTAATAGCTTTACTTTGGCCTATAGCAGCAATCAAAGAATTACTTGCTGGTGAATTAGTTGCCAATGATGAAGAAATTCCTATTTCAGTTCGCTGAAATAATGCTGAGAGGATATCTGAAAAGTTTTTGCTGATACACCAAGTGGTTGAGGTCAGATAATTTATGCTTCAACAGATATCCTCTTAATAGCCCAAATAAAAATGCAAGTTCAAATTTAATTGGTATTGGAGAAATTATTATGGAACCACGTTATTTATTGAGATATCTTTCCACTGCTCCTATAGTTGCTACATTGACATTAATTACTATTTCTGTGATTCTAATTGTATTGAATTATCTATTTCCTGGTTTGCAATACGGCACTTTTTTCCATTCTTTGCCGTCACCCTAAGAGGATGTTTGAAAAGTTTGTAGATTTGAGCCGGTCTTATGTAACGGTGTCCGTTTAGACAAATTGTCAAGTTCTTGCTTTGGGATACTTACCAGTCCCCAGTCCCAAGATTAGGCGATTAAGGTGCTGTCAGAGAATTAAATTTTCAAGACGTAGCAGCCACTGATGAAAGTGCTGACATTGCTGACGTATTGCATCCAACCCAATGTCGATCGCCAGCACCGAACCATGTAGTGGTTTGTCGTATCCATTGCAGCAATTGCGAATGCGTTTTGATGGTGCTGTGAGTGGATTGTCATTGATATGTTCAGGGGAGGGAAAAGCGTTGCGATCGCTCTGCAAAATACTGACCACACTTGCATCGAACCATCCAGCAAACGCCTGCGGGTTGCTGTACAGAAGTGCTTCAAACTCATGAACTAGCAAATTGGGGATAAAATTATTATGGTCGATATCTTTGCCCATCTCGTGTTCAAGATATTCAGCCTTTTGAAAAGGATCACTGGTTTTGGGTAGGGAACTGCTTCCTGGAAAATCATTGGGCAACCCGTACATATCAAACATTGTGGTGACAAATGCTGTTTTATCTTCAAGGCACTTGCGATTTAGCTGTGGCTTGATTTTGGCATAGCTCACCACACCACCTTTGCCAGTAGAACTAGTTTTCACAAGAATCGGGTTGAGGTATATATTTTTCTCCTGAAAATAGTCGTAGAGCAGTTCCCTTACAAAAGTTTCTTCTGTTTGCCCTTCAACAAAAATATTCACTCGAATCATCATCAAGGTCTCCCGCCCAGGACGTTTTTCTTCCAAAGCTCACCCAGGCTATAGTCCTCAAGCCACTCCTCCAACTTATGCTGATCCAGACGACGGAGTAACGATTTTCCATGAGCGCGGTCTACAACAATCACATCCGAAGCATCAAATTCGTTGAGCAATTCTACGGATTGGGTTGAAACAATTACCTGTTTTTTGGCAGTACGTATCAAAGATGCCAGTACAGTAATAGCATACGGATGCAGCCCTAGTTCAGGCTCATCCACCAGAATTAACTCTGGCTGAAGCTGTTCGGGTTGCAGAAAAACAGTTGCCAAACACATGAAACGCAGTGTGCCATCAGAAAGCAGGTGTGCCTTAAATGGGACATCTTGCCCCCGCTCGAACCATTCAAGTTCAACAACATTTTTATTTTGTGGGGAAGGGCGTAGATAAAAATCTCCAAAGAAGGGGGCAACGAGCCGGATGGTTTTGACGATTTTCTGATACGATTCCGTGTATTGCTCTCGCAATAGATACAGGAAAGATGCGAGATTACGTGCATCAGAGCGTAAGTAAGCGTTGTCATTGATACCGTGCGGCTGTTTTACATAGGCACTGTCGCTGGTATCGTGAAAATGATAAACCCGCCACTGCTGCATAGCTGACAAAACGTATTCATCAATATTTGTCCCAGTACCGACAAAAGCCCTTGTCTCGAAATGTCCTCTACCTATTTCATGCTCACCACTCATGTTCCACCAGAAAGACTCAAGAGCGAACATCAGACGGTTGTCTTGGGTCGGTTCTAACGTGGCAAAGTACCCATTATTGCCAAAATATAACTTAAACTCCAATTGCTCTGTTGTTTTGCGCCCAAAGTGCAACAGTGCATCGGGACCGCCCTGACGGCTGACGAAAACTTGCAGGTTCTGCTCAAGCAACTGCCCAACCATGCGGAAGAATCCGATAAAATTAGACTTACCAGCACCATTAGCTCCAATCAAAACGTTAAGTTTGGATAGTTCAAGGTCACACTCAGCAATAGACTTAAAGCCTTTTAAAACTATTCTCGATAGTTGTTTGTCACTGTTGGTTCTCGTCATGGAACAATCTCCCGTTATCCAGGCTTTTTATTTGCTGGTTTTAATAGACCTCTTGCAAAAAAGTTTTATGGTATAGTGTCATATTTACCAATTTTT
>NZ_JCACKS010000190.1:0-2452 GCF_059505505.1 Pelatocladus sp.
CTTTTTTAAGGGGGATTTAGGGGGATCAGAGGATTTATGTGTACACCGCAGCCTTTATAAGGGGGGATTAAGCAGGGTGGTTTCATACAAGCAGAGAAAATTAAAATCTTCTTTTAAAGCCTCTCCCCTTAATAAGGGGAGAGGTTTGGAGAGGGGTAAAAATCTATGCTTCAAAACGAGAAATACAGACTTCCATATTTTTCTTTTTTCGTATGAAACCACCCTACTCCCCTTAATCCCCTCTTTCATGGGTAGGGTTTTTAGAATATCGAAAATAGTTGAGAAAATTCTCAATTGCTTAACGTGGTTTGGTTGTTTCAGGATTTTTAAATCGGCTGAAACAGTCAAAAAATGACCAAATACAAAATCCCTACCCTTGAAAGCTTAATCCCCTCCCCGCTTGCGGGGAGGGGCGGTTTTGGCGTTAGACAAAACCGGGGTGGGGTTCAAAGGGAATTATGCGTGATTACTTATCATCCCAAAACTCTATGGTCATAAATTGTTAATTTCCTCATCTGCCCCACTGCCAAAATGCTAGAATTAATACTTATGCTGGGGGTGCCTGCATCCAGGCTGAGATTATACCCTTCGCACCTGAATCCGGATAATGCCGGCGCAGGGAAGCTGTTTATTGAGGAAAGCGAATATGCGGACAGAATGGGTTGCCAAGCGAAGAGGCGAGAGCAATGTTAGTCAAATGCACTACGCTCGTCAAGGTGTTATTACTGAAGAAATGCACTACGTCGCTAGGCGAGAAAACCTCCCTGTTGAGCTAATCAGAGATGAGGTAGCGCGGGGGCGGATGATTATTCCTGCAAATATCAATCACACTAATTTAGAACCAATGTGTATTGGTATTGCTTCCAAATGTAAAGTAAATGCTAACATCGGTGCTTCTCCCAACTCTTCTGGTATTAACGAAGAACTGGAAAAGCTAAACCTAGCGGTAAAATACGGGGCTGATACCGTCATGGATTTATCCACTGGCGGTGGTAACTTAGATGAAATTCGCACCGCGATTATTAAAGCTTCACCCGTCCCTATTGGCACAGTGCCAGTATATCAAGCTTTGGAAAGTGTACATGGCAGGATTGAAAATCTCACAGCAGAGGATTTTCTGCATGTAATTGAAAAACACGCCCAACAAGGGGTAGATTACATGACGATCCACGCTGGGATTTTAATTGAACACTTGCCTTTAGTCAGAAACCGCCTGACTGGCATTGTCTCTCGTGGTGGTGGTATTTTGGCAAGATGGATGCTGCACCATCACAAACAAAACCCACTTTACACCCACTACCGAGAGATCATCGAGATTTTCAAAAAATATGATGTCTCATTTAGCTTGGGTGATTCACTCCGTCCTGGTTGTACTCATGATGCTTCTGATGCAGCCCAATTAGCAGAACTCAAAACCCTGGGACAACTAACCCGTAAAGCTTGGGAAGACGATGTGCAGGTGATGGTCGAAGGCCCTGGACACGTGCCGATGGATCAAATTGAGTTCAATGTTAAAAAGCAGATGGAAGAGTGTTCGGAAGCACCTTTCTATGTACTTGGCCCATTAGTCACAGACATTGCTCCTGGTTACGACCACATTACCTCCGCTATCGGTGCAGCCATGGCTGGTTGGTATGGCACTGCTATGTTGTGCTATGTTACACCCAAAGAACACTTGGGTCTGCCAAATTCTGAAGATGTACGCAATGGATTAATTGCCTACAAAATAGCAGCCCATGCGGCGGATATCGCCAGACGCCGCCCTGGTGCAAGAGATAGAGACGATGAACTCTCCCGCGCTCGTTACAACTTCGATTGGAATCGTCAGTTTGAATTAGCACTCGACCCCGACAGAGCTAAGGAATATCACGATGAAACTTTACCAGCAGATATTTATAAAACTGCTGAGTTCTGCTCGATGTGTGGACCTAAGTTCTGTCCGATGCAAACTAAAGTAGATGCAGATGCATTGACGGAACTAGAGAAGTTCTTGGCGAAGGATAAACAAGAAGTGGTAACACAAAGCTAGTCAGTGTTTCTCTGCGCCTAGGAATTTTGTCGAAGAAGGGAACAGAGAATAGTCAAAGAACCCCACCCCCAATCCCGAAAGCGGGGTTGGGGGTGGGGTGGTTTCATACAAAAAAAGAAAAATATGGAAGTCTGTATTTCTTGTTTTGAAGCATAGATTTTTACCCCTCTCCAAACCTCTCCCCTTATTAAGGCTACGGTGTACACACAAATCTAGGTTGAGCGCATCTGTACCGCCTCGGAATAAATTCCGAGTCTCATAGCGCAAGTCCTCTGAAGAGGACTCAAAAAAAAGTTTGTTCCAGTCCACTTGAGTGGACTTTCGCTATGAGCCTGGAACTTTAGTTCTAGGCGGGATACAGTTTCAACTAACAATACCTTCGCCAAATTTATGAACTGGTAGAACAAGGATCGGCAGGGTGGA
>NZ_JCACKS010000191.1:0-57301 GCF_059505505.1 Pelatocladus sp.
TCTATACTAAACCGTTTAGTTTGCACTTCGTGACAGCTTCCCGATATTTACCCCTTTTAGTGTCAATCATCAACAAGGAGAATCGCCAGAAGAAAGTCTACTACGTCATGGGTATTCCAAAGACTTTCGCCCAGACTTGCTGCAATACCGTCAGATGTTGGCAACCCTCGACCCAATGGGAATGCCATTGGTCAGCGCTACCCTTGAAGGTAATGGAGCTGATGACCCATTGTATTTCCCCACTTGGCAAAAAATGGCGCAAGTCATTGGGCACAAAAAATTTGTCTTGATTGCTGATTGTAAAGCAGGCTCGATAGCAACCCGCGCTCAAATCGCAGCAAATGGGGGTATTTACTGTGTTCCTGTACCCATGAGTGGGCAACATCCCCAATATCTTAAGCAATGGGTACTTGATCCACCAGCAGAGACGGTGTCCATTCGTTTACCGCGACAAAATGAAGAAGAACCTGCTGTGGGAAAGGGCTTTGAAGTGGAGTTAGGCAAGTTTTGGTTAAATGAAGAAACCAACAAGTGGGTACTTTGGCATGAACGATACTTAGTAGTTTATTCCCAAAGCCTTGCAGCATCTACTATCCGTGGTCAACAGCAACGCATTCAGAGAGCGCTTTCTGCTCTGGATAAATTAGCAGCCAAACCAGGAGAGGATCGGGGGGAACTTACCCAGAAAGTCGAAAACATTCTCCAGCGCTATCGTGTCAACGATTTTTTCTCAACCACTATTATAGAAGAAATCATCAAAGAAACTCGCCATATCGGACGGGGACGACCCTCAAAAAACTCGACCACTGAGGAAGTTACGAAGATCTGTCTTCAACTTCATATCCAGCAGGTTGATACTGCCATTAAGCTTTCAGAAACCCTGGCTGGATGGCGATTGTATGTCACCAACGCCCTGACCACTCGACTGACCCTACCACAAACTGTCATGTATTACCGGGATGAATGGCTCTTGGAGCGTGGGTTTCACCGTTTTAAAAGAGGTTCTTTGCCCGCCTTACCTATTTACTTCCAAAATGAAGACCGAATCACTGGCTTGATGTTCGTGTTGAACATAGCTTTGCGCGTATTTACCTTGATGGAGTTTGTGGTACGGCTGGCTCTTGAGGAAACTCAACAATCTTTAGCTGGTTTTTATGATGGCAATCCAAAGCGAAAAACCAATCGCCCATCTACCGAACGAATACTTAAGGCTTTTTGCAATTTAACTCTTTATTTTCTTCCTGACTCTACCATCTTCATCACTCCCTTGTCCACGCTACAAACACAAATTCTTTCCTTAATGAACATGCCTGAGTCCCTTTATCAGGTAGATTCAGAGTACTGCAAGACATAATTACGTCTTACCCCGATAAAATCAGCCCTCCTTGACAATAAGACACGGAATTGAATGTCCCATTTCAACATCAACTTTAACTGTGTATTACACCGCAAGCTGAACTAGAAATCATGCTTCTCATCCATGTATTACACCGATGCACCGGGACTCTTACAGTCTTTGGGTCTGAATCTCGACTCTCCATGTATTATATGGAAAAATTTACCTTTGTTTATCCGTGTAATACATCGTTAAGCTGACAAATCCTGACCCAAGTATTACATGGTATCACCACTATCAGATCCACAATCACGTTGAAACCTTACACAGTAAGGCATTAATTCCTTTTACCTTTAAAAATGAGCGAACGTACAGTGCTAGGGGTTAATGGTCAGTTATTGGTTATCAGTCATTAGTCAACGGGCCGCATCGATGCCCGTCAGAATCTTGCGTCGTTTCGTGAGGAGGGATTGATCAAAGGACTGCTTGAATGTTTTCTATTCAAAACGTGCCAGCAGTGGCACGGGATAGACACTGTTGGCATTTTTTCAAAACCAAATCATAAATATGGAACACTACGCCAAAGCTTGTTGGCGTCGCTGGTATGCGGCGTTTCGCATTACCAGACGGCACAAAGCCAACTACATTATCTCTTGGCCAGAGTACTGGCAGCTCAAAAAACAGGACTTAGCTTTTTATCGAGGTAGCGGGAGGGGGAAAAATTAAGCGACCGCACATCAAGAGCAAATGCGATCGCAACTTTTAAGAATGCTAGTTGTAATTTACCATGACCCTCATTGCTTGCCAAACCCCAAGCGCCGGATGGGTCAACCTTGCCCACGTTAGGCAACTCAAATATAAGCGCGATCGACAAGGGAACCTAATTTTAGCTGTTGTATGGAGCAACGGCGATAAACAGGTTTTCACACGTGATAACGCTGCAACCATCATCCAGGCTTGGCGTCAGGCTATTCGGACATAGCGCTCTAGCTGCATCTAAAGCGTCACCTTTCTAAAACAGGAAACTTAACAATGAGAAAATCCAAATGGTTAGCTTTAGGCGTCGCTTTTGCTTTCGCCGGAGTTAATTTTACCAAACTAGAACCAGTCAAAGCAAATCCAGCATTACTTGCCCCCGCAGCGCCCCTATGTGCAACAGGAGTTGGAACCGTCGTCTGTGCTGTTGTGGGAGCAGTAACGATTGGAGGAATTGTTTATTACGTCGTCAACCAAGGAGGGAAAAAGAAAGTAATTGATCATCAGGGTAATACTCTGATGAATATTGAAGATTTTGTGGTGAAACGCGATGAAGACGACGGTAGAGAATATGTGGAGGTTAACACAATCGAAGAATGTAAATTGGTCAAACCAGCTATTGGTAGAGACGTTCAGAACTGGAAGCTAAAAAACGGCAAAGTCAGATGTATGCTTTTCGGTGTTGATAAATAAGGAGATTAAATGACTACAGATTTAAAGTTTTTCTACAGCAAGTTTTACCTAAATGGTAAACAGATCAAAACTTCAGAAATTGAAGGCTACACAAGCAATTGTGAACCATCACAACTGATAGGTGAAACCAAATTTAACGACTACACTATTGAGTCGATTGATCGTGTTTTGCCAAATGATGCCAATGCTGCTGAGTTTGATGAATGCTCCAAAATCATCAAGTATTCGCCCGATGAAATCTGGAGAATTCATCTCAAAGAGAAGCAGATAGCCGCATAGATTTGGGTGCGTTGGCGAAGCCTCCCGGAGGGAAGATCGCGTGGGTGCATTTACGCGATCGCACAAGCATAATTTAACAACAACTATCATAAACCGCTTGATGAGCCGGTTGACTCACCGGCGAAACGACGGGCCACCACCCGCTCGTCGCGGTCTGAGTCCAAATCAGTTCGCCAGCACTACAGCAGCAGTTTAGGGCTTTTAAGGTGAAACAAGCTTTGTATAGCTTTCTTACATTCTTAAGCTCGACTGCTGTAAGTAGATGCTAGTTCCATCCCTGTGGGCAAAGCCCTTGAGAGTGAAGCAGGCTAATTGCGCCTTCGGGTGATTCAAAGGCTACACAGGGATTTATCAACCAACGAACCACCCAGATGGAACAAAATAACTTGAGAGTACTGGGACTTGATGTTAGCAAGTCCTCAGTTTCGGCTTGCTTGTTAACAAGCAAACCTGATGATCCACGTCAATTTTATTATGAGTGTCCGTTTTATCGCTTTAGTGCCAATGCAAAAGGTATAAAAGCATTGCTAGCACTCAAGCCGGACATAGCTGTTATGGAACCAACTGGTGTAAATTATGCCAAGTTGTGGGGAACACACTTAGCCCGTGCTGGCGTTGAAGTGCGTTTGGTTGGTCACAAGGAGCTAAAAAATTATCGAGCTTATCAACTAGCATTGCCTGATAAAGATGATGATGCTGACGCCCTAGCCCTTGCCTGCTATTGCTTTGATTATTTAGGTGAGCCGCGAAGATTTGTACAAATCCGTGATCAGGTTGTTACCAGAATCCGAGAATTAATTCTACGCTTGGCACACCTTAACCGAGTTCAATCACCAATTATCAATCGCATTCGTCAAGATTTGACTTGGCAATTTCCAGAAGTTGCATCAACGCAATCACAACGCTCAAAAAGTGGACAAGTCCCCTTACTTTGGGGTTGGCTATCGGGTGAACGTACTTCGGTTCGCTACGACAATTTATACTCTCAAAGTGTGGGATTGGGGATTACTGAAACTGTTCGCTATCATGCAAAACGCTTGTGTGACCTTCAACGAGAGGAGCAAGCTATTGAGGATGAATTAAACCAATTGCTGACTGACTCTCGGTTTCAACCATATCGACAGGTTTTTCAAAAGTTTGGTTTTGGCTCACGCTTGTCTGCTGTTTTGCTCTCCCAGATTTACCCAATTGAAAATTACCTCGATGCTGACGGTCAACCAGAAGTTAAAATCTGCAAAGGCAGAGTTTCCAAAAAACCAACCAAGCGTCATTTATCAGAGCGTCGATTTCAAAAAGCTTTGGGCTACGCTCCCTCGTTAAATTCTTCTGGTGATAGCCACCGTATTAAAATTGTCGGTGGTTCCGACTTATGCCGTATAGCGCTTTGGCAATGGGTTTTCACTCGCATTGAGCCAAAACGTAATCGCCTCAAAAATGAAATTGGGGAACTACTTGGAGGTCAACTAGACTCTGAAAAAGCTGCTGGTCGTCCTGTAAAATTAGTGCGATCGCGGATTGCTGCAAAAGCTGCTAAATTGTTATTCAGGGAATTAATCAAAACCCTAATTATTAATTAGAGTGAATGTAATGTCGGGTCACAAGCTTCGTGGACGTTACCAAATTGTCCAACAATTGGGATCAGGAGGAGGATTTGGGGCTACTTACATCGCCTGTGACACTGATCGCCCAGGTAATCCTAAGTGTCTGGTTAAGCAGCTAAAACCAAGAACCAACGACCCAAATACTCTACAGATAGCACAACGCTTTTTTAAACAAGAAGCAGAAATTCAAGAAGAATTAGGCAATAATGATCAAATACCGCGTCTTTTAGCTTATTTTGAAGAAAATCAAGAATTTTATTTAGTACAAGAATTTATTGAAGGTCACGATCTCAGGCAAGAACTACCTCCCTTAGCTGATAGACTCAGTGAAGCCGAAACGATTAAGCTCGTGACGGAAATTTTAGAAGTTTTGGCCTTTGTTCATCGCCAAGGAGTTATCCACAGGGACATCAAACCTGCTAATATCATGCGAAGGTTTGACGGGAAAATAGTCCTGATTGATTTTGGTGCAGTTAAGAAAGTAAGAGGTTTGGAAGTTAATCAACAGGGACAAACTGTTACAGTTGCAATTGGTACTCTTGGTTACATGCCAAGTGAACAAGCAGCTGGCGAACCGCAATTTAGCAGTGACGTCTACGCCGTCGGAGTCATTGGTATCCAAGCTTTAACAGGTATATATCCCGATCCTTCCCAAGGAAGCAAACTCCCAAGAGATCCCCAAACCGGAGAAATTATCTGGCGGGACCAAGCCCACGTTAGTCCTGAGCTAGCTGATATTTTAGATAGAATGGTACGTTATCATTTTAGTGGACGTTATCAGTCAGCAGAGTCAGCATTAGAAGCACTGCGACAAATCTCAGACAAAAATATTGCATTTAAACAGAAAATTAGTTCTTTTGCATCCCCTTGGAAATGGTTATTTCCTTTAGGAATAGTTGCAGTACTTGTTAGTGTAGTTGTGGGAATTTGGCCTGGAATTTGGCCTGGAATTTGGTCTGGAAAGAAACAAGAAAAATTTCTACCTTATGAAAACAGCGAATATCAAATCAAAATCAAATATCCAGAAACTTGGCAGTTACAAATAAAAGACATTAATGCTGGAGGTGTTACTGAATTAGCAACAATCATCTCTCCTAAGCAAAATGACACAGATAGATTTCAAGAAAAAATAAATATAGAAATTGAGGAATTCTCAGGAACATTAGCTGAGTCTAAAGAATTATTTATTGATGAAATTAAAAATACTCTGCCAGATGCTCAAATCATTAATATGAGTTCAACTACTTTGGCGTTCAAACAAGCAAATCAGATAATTTACACAGGTAAAAATGGAGATATTGAGTTAAAAAATCTGCAAATTTGGACTTTAAAAGGCGATAAAGCATACATAATTACCTACACAGCAGCAATTGATGATTATGATGAATTTATCAATACTGCAAATGAAATGATTCATTCTTTTGAGATTGATTAGATAATTGACTAATCTTTCTTCTAAAAGAAAATTTTTCCGTCGGTACAGCCCAACTAAGGCGAACAATCTGTTCATGCAATTTTTGATCTGCTTGGGAACCATCACTATACACTGAAGGAACATCCCACAAAGGGTATGCGTGCATTCCATTCACACCCACCACTTCACCTTGATGATTGAGGAGTGGCCCTCCACTCATACCTTTTTGAATATCATTAGTGTAGCCAATTTGATAGCCACCTTCCAAAGCCTTCGGTAATTTTAGCGTTATCTTACCAGTTGTAAACGTAAAGCCTTTTTCTTTGCCTTCATCTGCATAGGGAAATCCAGCAGCAAACACTTCATCACCGATGGCAGGGTTAAAAGCAATAGATGCTACAGTATAATTTTTGTCTGAGCTACGAAACTGTAATATTGCTAAATCATTTGTGCCAAATTTGACGTTTTTTGGCAAATTCGCAGACCAGATCCGACCATCCGGCGTTTGAATCCGATACGGAGGATCATCGGCACGCAATACGTGAGCATTAGTTATAACTGTATAAACTGAATTTTGTTTTTTCAGAATAATTCCTGAACCTAAAAATTCTTTTGACATCACTTTCACAGTAATAACTTGAGCATGACGCCGTATTTGCTCTATTGACAAGCGTTTAGTATATGTATTATTTCTTACTTCGCAATTCATCTTGACACATTCAGCAGAATATTTGAGATATACTGCTGATGCACAAATTACTAATAACATGCCAGTAGCAAGTGTCACTGGCTTGAGTTTGTGCCATTTCATTTGCCACTACCCCTTTTGATGGGGGTTGGAAACTTTACCTTGTGCATAAGTTGGCTGATCAGCGATCGCACTTGTAGTGACTCTCGCTAGAGAGGTGATTTGAATCCCATTAATTTTGGTCAAACCTTGATTAAATAATCCCAGCTTCACAAATAAAATCTTGATGGTGAAATGTTGATCCTAACATTGGTGAGTATTATATCTACTTACCACCTGAAGTTACAACATTTCGGAATAATGGTCACATATATTCAGTAATAATCAAATGTTTTGATCAATCTTTTGTAAAGATAATAGCAACTCTACTGCTTATCCGCTCGTAATTGTCCGCAAGCAGCATCTGCTTCTAAACCACGAGAGTAGCGTACGCTGACGGCGATATGGTGTTGTTTGAGGACTTTGACAAAGGCTTGAATTTGATCACGGTTGGGGCGTTTGTAGTCAACTTCGGAAATGGGATTATAGGGAATTAAATTAACATGACTTTGGAATCCCCGTAATCTTTTTGCTAGTTCACTGGCGTGTTCTGGCAAATTGTTAACACCAGCAAGCAGAATATACTCAAAAGATACTCGCCGTCCTGTGATCTCGACATATTCCCGACATTCGGTGAGTAAATCTTCTATTTTGTAGGGATGGGCGCTGGGAATGAGTTTTTCCCGCAGTGTTTGATTAGATGCATGTAGACTCACCGCTAGGGTAACTTGCAATTTGTTTTGAGCAAACTGACGGATGCGATCGCGTATTCCTACAGTAGAAACTGTCATGTTACGCTGTCCAATCCCCACATCTTGATTTAGAGATTTGATTGCAGCTAGGACATTATCTGTATTTAGTAAGGGTTCGCCCATACCCATAAATACAATATGGCTCACCCGTTGCTGAAAATCTTCTTGGACTGTCAGCACTTGATCTATAATTTCATGATGCGCCAAATTGCGCTTGTAACCACCTTTACCAGTAGCGCAGAAATCACACGCCATTGGACAACCCACTTGAGTAGAAATACAAACTGTTAGACGCTTTTCTGTAGGAATACCGACAGTCTCAATAATAAATCCATCTGACAGTTTTAAAAGATACTTGACAGTACCATCAGGGGCAACTGAGCGGTAATGTATAGTAGAACGCCCAATCGGAATTTCCGCAACTTCTGCGCGCCATTGTTTAGGAAAAACAGAGATATCAGCAAGCGATCGCACTCCCTTGTTATAAATCCAATCATGCAGCTGCTTACCTCGATACCCTGGTTGTCCCTGCTGTTGCACCCAAGCAGTTAACTCCGTCACAGAAGCACCTAGCAACGGAGGAATTGTTATTTTTTGATTAGGTGAATCAACCTCAGATACAACAGGCGTAACAGACATAATTAATCACAATTTGATGCTGGCATATCTATGTTATCTCAAGGTAAAAGTAATAAGTTAAAAATCAAAAGAAAGAATTTACTCCTGCAATAATTAATATAGCAATCCTAATTGATTTGTGAGAATCACAGAGCTTAGATCCCCGACAAATTCTGCGAAGTCGGGGATCTTTAGGAATACTATAGCGGTTCTCATTTGAATCAAATACACCGCCATGAACAATGTAGAGACGTTACATGTAACGTCTGGGCGCAGCGTATTGCACACAACCGAGAAGCGCTATATATGCAACATCAAAACCGGGTGCTAGAGAATTTATTTTCAACACCCGGTTGGAGATAAGGTTATTTATTTCAAAGTTGAAATTACTTTCAAAACGAATTGTCTACACAAATTAATTAACGGCAAAATTTTAACCAAAAGTCGTACTATTCCAGCCCCACATATAGCCTTTGGCGTCGTTAAACTCGATATAAATCCTATTTTTTGGTATCCCTAATGCTTGATTAACTTCCTGACAAAAATCTTGACTCATTACCTGAGTTTGCTCAGGCTTCATTGTACCAACACTTTTAATTTCTACATAACAAACAGGATCTGTATTTCCAGCAAATGTCATCGGAATTTCTGCTTCAAAAGCTGTCATCACATAGGATTCTGGTTTACCAGTATGCTTGGCTAATTTCGCTGAAAGATTTTTTAGCATTGCTTCAATTTTAGCTTTTTCGGGTGCAGAAACAGAAGTTTGAACTTTGATCAAAGGCATAACACAAATTTTGGATTTTAGTTGATTGTTGATTATTTTTCTATAAACTATTAATTATTTTAGGGGCGAACAGCCGTACTGTAGGAGAAGCCGCTCCGCATCTACGCCCCTATTAACTACTAACCACCATACTGCCAACCTGTTGTTTCCAGTAGTAGCTGTTTACCTTCACGATGCACACCAGCAGCTATTACTTCACCTACAAATACAGTGTGATCACCTTTCATCACTGCATCAACAACTTGACATTCAATATATCCCAAAGAATCAGAAATAACCGGACAGCCTGTTTCGCTGAGATAAAATTCTACATCCTCAAATTTATTGCCAACACGACGCATCTGTTTGAAAAACTTTTGTGCTATGTCTTTTTGTCCTTCGTCCAAAAAACTAATTGTAAATACCCCACTGTTTTTAATCATCTGATGAGAAATAGAATTTTGGTTGACACAATTTACAACTAATGGGGGTTTAAATGAAGCCTGCATTAACCAGCTAGCTGTGAAACCATTGATTTCTTCCCCGTCTTTAACACCACAGATATAGAGTCCGTGGGGTATTTTCAACAGCATGGTTTTTTTTGCCTGTTCGTCAAGCATCGGTTAATCTACCTAATATTTTTTCTACACTGCTAAGTCTAACGAACAGAGGTAACTGTAGTGCATATATATTTTTATGAAGAGAATAGACCTCTTGCAAAAGGTATAATTGCTATGAATTGGGGTGCATCTTTTAGGGTAAGGGGGAAAAGATTTTTCAATTCCCTTTATCCTTACCCAAGTTTCTACCAAAAGTTTTGTTATTCTTGAGAGCGGAATAGATGAGTATGTTCAGGATGATATAGGCGCGATCGCCCAATACCTTGTTTGAGTGCAGGGCTAATCACATAGAGTGTGGTACGGGTTAAATTTTCTTGATGAGTACAATCAGCCATTTTGTCAAGAGAAACCACCAAAATTTTTTCATCAGGCCAGCCCAGACGATAGCAAATAGCCACAGAGGTATCAGGTGGGTAATGTTCTAATAATTTGGCTTGGGCTGCTTCGATATGACGCGAACTCAGGTAAAGACACAGACTAGCTTGATGTGCAGCTAGAGAAGTTAATTCTTCTTTTGCAGGAACCTCTGTGCGTCCACTAATTCGTGTCAAGATGATTGTTTGCACCAAACCAGGAACCGTGAGTTCTACTTTGAGTTTTGCAGCAGCAACCTGAAAAGCACTGATCCCAGGTACAACTTCAAAAGGGATTTCTGCTTCAGCCAAAAGCTGCATTTGTTCTTGGATAGCACTATAGAGACTGGGATCACCAGAATGAAGACGGACAACAGACTGATGCGATCGCACTCGTTCTATCATCAGTGGCAAAATCTCTTCTAAAGTCTTGTTTGCAGTTGGAATAATTTCTGCATCTTGGCGACAAAATTGCAAAATTTGTTGAGGTACTAAAGAATCAGCAAATAAAATTACATCAGCCGCCATTAAGATTTTTTGCGCTTTAATTGTTAAAAGTTCAGGATCTCCAGGTCCTGCTCCGACAATATACACACATGATTTTAATATTAAACAGTTATTTTTATCACTATTATTCATAGAATCATATAGAATAATTACGCACAACAAATCAGATAAATAATAAAAAAAAATTTTTTTTTGAGATTTTCTCAGTATCTTTCCGGATCGACTCTCCCTATCTAGTAGAGATGAATGGTAGATGCACCCTGGTTAAGCCCTAGAGAAAACTCTGGGGCATTTTTTATTTTTGGTCATTGGTCATTGGTTATTCTCCCTATCTTCCTTGTCCCCCTTGTCCCCAATCCCCAATCCCCTCACTCTTGGGAAGTTGAAACTACATCTGGTAATCGACGTTTAGCAATATATAGCCAAGCTAAACCACTCAATCCCAAAATAATGCCGATTAAACTTACCACTTGTGCGATTCGCAATGGTCCAAGCATTAAGCTATCAGTTCGCAAACCTTCAATCCAAAGGCGTCCCAAACTATAAGTCAACAAGTAAACCATAAACAAAGTACCCGTTTTTAAACGTGGTTTACCCCGCAGACCTCTAAAAAATAATGTCATCAACAAGGCAAATACCATTAAATCCCACAGTGATTCATACAGAAATGTGGGATGAAAATATTCAAAATTAGCTAAGTCTGGGGGACGACGTTCTGGAGGAATATAAAGCTTCCAGGGTAAATCGGTAGGCGCACCAAATGCTTCTGAATTAAAGAAATTTCCCCAACGTCCAATCGCCTGCCCTAAAATCAGCGAAGGAGCCACTAAGTCTGCCAATTGCCAAAAAGACATCCGTTTGAGTTTGGCAAAGATTAAAGCAGCTAACAGACCTCCCAGAATCGCCCCATGAATAGCAATACCCCCTTGCCAAATGGCGATAATTCGCTCTGGATGTTGAGCGTATTCTGGCCATTCAAACAAAACATAATACAGTCTTGCTGCTGGTATTGCTCCAATCACTAGCCAAATTGACAAATCGCTTAATAACTCTGGATTCACATTACGGCGTTTTGCCAAATACTGCGAAAGAGTCACGCCAATTAAGACTGCTGAAGCAATTAACAAACCATACCAACGGATAGTGATTGGCCCTAGTTTGACAAAAATCGGGCCAGGAGATGTAAATAGAAACGCCAAGGGCAAGGCGGAAATATCCAATGCCATGCGGAAGTACCTAAAAAACTTGGAATTTAAAGTGCTGAGTTTTAAATTGTTAGTAGTTAGTTCTTTAGTTAATGGTTGTTTGTTGATGGTTAGGACAAGCAACTACCAACAAACAACAGACAACTACTAACTACTAAAACTACAGCTTAGATTCTAAGTCTTATTAGCTCCATCAGAGAGGAAAAAACATTTTCCCAGTGTTTTGTTTATGGCTTGAGCGTCTTGAGCAAAAAAAGTTTGGCGATCGCTGTTGTGCTACCTCGACAAAAACAAAGCCAGCCGTATTTGTGGCGTATGAGTAAAATCTCTAGCAAAAATAAAAATTACCTCTGTTGCTCATAATCTGTGATTAGATATAATCACCTAAACAACTGTGAGGCATCGTTAAATTGTGATTGCCATTTATCCAGGAAGTTTCGACCCCATTACCTTGGGACACCTAGATATCATTCAGCGTGGTAGTCGGCTATTTACGAAGGTGATTGTTGCTGTATTGCGAAATCCTAATAAAACGCCACTGTTTAGCATACAAAAAAGGCTGGAACTGATTCGTTATTCTGTCAAGCATTTACCCAATGTGGAAGCTGATGCTTTTGATGGTTTGACAGTCAATTATGCTCACATGCGGGAAGCTGCTGTTTTACTGCGGGGGCTAAGAGCAATTTCGGACTTTGAAATTGAGTTACAAATGGCTCATATCAATAAAACTCTTTCCGTAGATATAGAAACTGTTTTTCTGGCGACATCAAATGAATATAGTTTTTTAAGTAGTAGTGTGGTAAAAGAGATTGCAAGATTTGGTGGCTCTGTTGATCATCTTGTTCCCCCGCACGTTGCCCTGGATATTTACCAATGCTACGCCCAAAACCATCCCGTATCGAACCAAGTCAAGACGGAAGCAATTTAGCCCGACCAGAATTCAGCGATGGAGTACCTGAAGAAGCTATGCGAACGGGAAGCATAGATATTCAAATGGAACTCAATCGTCTGGAAGAAATGATTCTCGCTAGCTTTCACATTCCACTGACGCGACGGACGTTAGTTGATGAAGAAAAGCTGCTTGACCAGCTTGATTTTATCCGAATGTGCTTGCCAACTGCTTTTTCTGAAGCAACAGATATGTTGCAACACAAAGAAGAAATCTTGTTGCAAGCAGAAGAGTACGGACAGCAAATAGTAGAAGCCGCACAAGCTAAAAGAGCGCAAATATTAGATGATAGCGACATTCTCAGACAAGCAGAACGGGAAGCCGCAGAACTACGGCAACAAGTGCAACAAGAATGTAATGCAATGTTACAAGACACTCTCGAAGAAATTGACCGTAAACGCCGCCAATGTCAGCAAGAATTGGAGGAAATGCGACGAACTGCGATCGCAGAGGCTGAAGCCATCGAACAGGGTGCAGATGACTATGCTGATAGCGTTCTAGAGAATATCGAAGAACAGCTTCACGATATGTTACAAATTGTTAACAAAGGCAGAGAACAATTGCAACCAAACTTACCACCAGCACGAAATCCCCAATTCCCGAAGAATGGGTAATGAATAAATAAGTAGTCGCACAAAATTAAATTCATTCGTGGAGACAGGCAATAGGCAATAGGCACTCTTAGAAACAAGATGTGTAATTAATTCTGTTTAAATACTTAATAACATTCTTCACAATGGGTATGTGCGTGTAAGGGTGTAGGGGTGTAGGAGGAACTGACAAGTATAGGTTTTTAATCAAGCAATGAGTGATGACTGTAAAACTAACGGAATAATCATCGTTTTATAACCCTTACACCCTTACACCCCTTGGACAAATAAGAGCAAAACTGGGCAACCTTATATATTTTGCCCACATTTAATATCTAGGAGTGGAGGTGGCAGCAAGGGGGTAAGTAGAGTGGAATACAATTCATTCTCTAATCAAACCCCCTTGCTGCAAAGGTTGCCCAGTTTTGCATACTGAAGAGTGAAACCCTAAAACTGTCTTAAAATATTCGATGTTCCAAACTAGGCATTTGACGGCGGACTTGTTCTAGCCGTGATGGTTTAATTTCGGCGATCGCAACTCCTGGTTTTTCTCCTGCATCAGCTAAAATCACTCCCCATGGGTCGATAATCATTGCATGACCGTGGGTTTGACGGCGGTTGTAGTTGAGTCCGGTTTGGGCTGGCGCGATAATATAACTGGTATTTTCAATAGCACGGGCTTGTAGTAGCACTTGCCAATGATCTTTGCCCGTAAAAGCAGTAAAAGCCGCAGGAACAAATATCACATCTACTCCCTTGGATGACATATGGCGATAAAGTTCAGGAAAACGAACGTCGTAACAAACAGAAACTCCAATATTACCTAGTAGTTCATCAGAATAGATAGAAGGTAGTTCTGTACCAGCCATGACTGTGCTGGATTCTCTGTAAGTATTGCCATCAGGAACATTGACATCAAATAGATGTACCTTTTGGTAACGCAATAATTCTTGGGCGTTGCGGTCAACAAGTAAAGCTGTGTTGTAAACTTTGCCTGTGCCTTCTACAGGAATGGGAAAGCCACCACCTAAAATGGTAATTTGATAGCGCTGGGCCATCGTTTTGAGAAATACTTCTGTTTGATGTGCGATCGCGTCGGCTTGAGCGAGTTTGTCCTTCTCTTCTCCCATATAGGGAAAATTTTCAGGTAAGCCCACCAATTCAGCACCCTGACGCACTGCTAAATCAATTAATTCCTCTGCTTGTGCCAAGTTTTTTTCTAGATCAGACACACTGGTCATTTGAATAGCAGCAGCTAAATAAGATTTCATAAGAAATTAATAGTTAATCGTTAACAATCAAAAATCAACAGTTGTTAGTGAACAGTTATCAGTGATCAGCGATGTATTCCTTGAGTTTATTGTCCCCCAGCAATTGGTGGTAGGCTAGGTATTGGTGGCGGGTTTAAATCCCCCACGATACGCCTGATAACTGATAACTAATAACTAAATAAATATCCCCATGTTCTTTATTTATAAACATGGGGAATAAAAAATTATAAACTTAAAAACCTAACGAAACCTAGAGAATAGGTGTAAATTGAGGTTTTTCGGGTACAACAGTGTACTCAGCCACAATCTGACGGAATTGTTCGCCGTCGATGGTTTCTTTCTCGATCAATAGATCAACTAAACGATCCATAAGAGTGCGATTGTCACGCATAATTCCCTTGGCGTTGTTATAACACTCTTCAACAATGGAGCGGACTTGAGCATCGATCCGACATGCGATCGCTTCCGAATATTCAGAACGAGTCATCCAGTCTCGACCCAAGAAAACTTCTCCTGTCTGGCTTTCTAAGGAAAGGGGGCCTAAATCAGACATTCCGAAACGTGTTACCATTTGCCGAGCCATGTTGCTCACTTGTTGCAGGTCATTTCCAGCACCAGTGGTAATTTCATCTCGCCCAAAAATCACATCTTCGGCAGCACGACCACCCAAAGCACCTGTAATTCTGGCTTTGATTTGAGAGCGAGTAATCAAACCCATTTCTTCAGAGGGAGTAAACCAGGTCAAACCCTGTGCTTGTCCCCGTGGAATCAAGGTAACTTTTTGTACTGGGTCATGATCTTTGAGGACAGTTCCCACCAAAGCATGGCCAATTTCATGGTAGGCAATTAAACGCTTGCTCTTACTATCTACCAGTGGTGTTCCTTCCATACCAGCAACAACCCGATCCACAGCATCATCAATTTCTGTGAGGGTGATACCTTCTTTACGACGTCTGGCAGTGAGAATCGCAGCTTCGTTGAGGAGATTGGCTAAATCGGCTCCAGTGAATCCAGGAGTACGACGAGCGATCGCATCTAAAGACACGCTGGGATCTAGTTTCTTGTTACGGGCGTGAACTTTCAAAATTTCCAAACGCCCTTTAATATCAGGTGCATCAACAGTTACTTGTCTGTCAAAACGTCCGGGACGTAACAACGCCGCGTCCAATACATCAGGACGGTTGGTAGCAGCAATAATAATGATCCCAGTGTTACCTTCAAAACCATCCATTTCGGTCAGTAGCTGGTTGAGGGTTTGTTCCCGTTCATCGTTACCACCGCCAATCCCAGCACCCCGTTGTCTACCTACCGCATCGATTTCGTCGATAAATATGATACATGGAGCGTTGTCTTTGGCTTTTTTGAACAGGTCACGGACACGAGACGCACCCACACCTACGAACATCTCGACAAATTCTGAACCAGAGATACTAAAGAAGGGAACCCCTGCTTCTCCAGCAATAGCTTTTGCCAATAAAGTCTTACCAGTTCCTGGAGGGCCTACGAGCAACACTCCCTTGGGGATACGAGCGCCAACAGCAGTAAACTTTTCTGGCTGTTTGAGGAAGGTGACAACTTCTTGGAGTTCTTCTTTTGCTTCTTCAATTCCTGCGACATCGTCAAATTTAACTCCAGTTTTGGCCTCCATTTGAAAACGAGCTTTAGATTTGCCAAAGCTCATTGCTTGACCAGGGCCACCAGGCAAGTTGCTGGAGCGACGGAACAAAAAGAACAATCCAGTAATCAACAATATTGGAAAAATAAGATTTCCTAAAAGTCCCCAGATAGCACCGTCATTACGCATCGGGTGGGCATCAAAACTCACTCCTTTATCTTTGAGCTTGGTAATTAGCTCAGGAGCGTTAATAGGCAGATCAACTCGTACTCGTTGAACACGGTTATCGAGATCTGGATCTACAGCTTCCACAATTGCTGTTCTGCCGCCTTCATAAAAATCTACATTAGTAACGCGATTGGCGTCTAAATATTCTAGAAAGCGACCGTAGGTCATACGTGTACTGGCTGTGTTTCTACCCATATCCGCAGGAGCGCCAGCAAATGCACCCTGCCAAAAGAAAAAGCCAATTACCAAAGCTGGCAATGTCCAGAGAACTAGGACTCTCCAGGAGAATTTCATCTTGTTTTGCCTCTAGATGCCGATATACAACTAATTAGCGATGTGATTCCCACAAGCTCGCTATGAAACGGATATTTATAAATCCATTTTGTTTTATCAGTTATCAGTTACTCAGTTACTCAGTTACTCAGTTATCAGCGCTGTCTCTGATTGGATTGTGTATACCTAGCCAACAAATTGGATAACTGTTCACTGTTTACTGTTCACTGAAACTTTAACGCGATGGCACAGCCATGACGCTAAAAAGAATCTTAATTAAATTTAACTTAATTTTAATACAAACCATTAAAAAAGAAAGTCTTGGCTTCTCCCTGGGCTAAAGCTACAGGGATTCTAAACTGTTGCTACACAGGGGGCTAACTTAGCTACTTGAAATTTATTTTGCTTCTGTGACTTTCAAAGTATAAGGAAAATACTCATCTCTGTTGTACGAACCAACCCAAATCTTATAAGTTCCAGGTAGCCATTCGCCAACTATACCAGGATTTTTACCATCAAAATCGTCATTGCACCAAGTACCACCGGGGCCATTGATAATCAAGGTTGTGTCCTCCGGACTATCTATTTGCAGCTTTAAGTAATCGAATTTTTTTCCTAACTCAAGCTGATGATCTGGTTTTTGATCAACAAATCCCGTACATGCTCCTGTAGACGTTTCTTTTTTGGTGACAACCTGATTTCCTGGTAATGAACCCCCACTCATCCCACGAACCTCAAAAGGATCTGGAAAAAATTTGGGGCTAATACTGACATCACCAAATATGGGTGGTGGTGTTTCGTCAGCAAATGCTACAGTTTTTACTACCGATGCGATCGCAATGCTGGCAATAATAAACGAAACTTTTATTCCCAAATTTCTTAATTTTCTTGGCATTTTCATTAGATGATTTTCTAAAAATTTCTCAGTGTTATTAGTGACACTAATTTTACATACCAAGTTCCTAAAATGAGGGAAATTGCTCAGGTATCGAAAATATAGACGACGAATAGAATCTTGATGCTCTGGTTTGTCATATTCCCTTACTCAGCTATGACGATAGGTGCAAAACTCCTATCTTTTATGTAGGAGATGTCGCACCAATGGCAATTAAATGTGCCGTTTTCATGGTAAAATTACCAACAGTGGAGAGGTAATCAACCATTTTAAAAACCCGATTACTACCTAACATGTAGACGCTGTACCTTGACAACTGAATCTAGAGGGTTCTACTTCATAGTTCTAGTATCGCTTGGAAGTAAGTAAAAGATTCACATTTGGGATGCTCCCCGAAAATGAGCGATAGCGAAATTTTTGCACTCAGGAGAGTGTCAATAAGGAGCCACAAAATGGTCGCCGAAATTCAAGAATTAGAAGCATCGCACTGGGTGAAAACTCGTTCGTCCCTTGATATTGCCGAATCAAGCTTTTTAAGCTGGACAGGTAAGATATACGCTTTTGTTCCCGGTGAAAAACGCACACTCTTATTTAAAATGGTCGGTATGAGTGTGAGCCGATGCATTCCTACAGAAGTAGGTTGCTGGGATTTTACCTCAAGAGAATTGACTTATTACCTCAACCCTGAAACAGAAGAGATTTTGCATAAATGGGATAATCCTTGGACGGGGGAAACAGTCCCAGTTATGCACGTCGCTAATAATCCAGTACAAGGTCATTTTAAAGGCAAGTTTCCAGCGCAGATAGATGGTGAAAGTACAACTTTTGTATTTGATATATTTCCTACTTATCCTAACCCCTTAATAGAAGATGCTAAATTAGCTCAATATACACCTCAGACTACTTATCAAGCAGCAGAGTTATTTAAAATAACCGTTTCCACCACAGATTTATTTAATTCGGAATTAACTTCAGTTTCTCAATTGAGATTAAGTTGGGATCGGATTGGTCAATGGCTACCCTGGATGAAAATGGGCGATCGCTCTGGTTATCTGATCTATAGTGCTTATGGTAGCAAAGTGCAAGGCTTCGATGCATTACCCCAACTGCTCAAAGATGAAATAAATACTCGCGTCCCTTTATACAAAAATGCTCCGAAATCCTTTTTGGATGTCGAAGACATGACTTCTTGGCTATACTTCCAACAACATTTTGCCGCTTATTTAGCTGGTGAAAGATTTCCTCTACCAGCCACAGAAGAAGACTGACAAAAATTTACCAATTTGATATTGGCGCACGGTTGTGCGCCTGTGCAATAATCTCTAAATTACTGCCTTTTCCCATTGGTGAGAACATTAATGGCTCCACCTGCGGCTGCACCATCAACTGCATCACCAAGAACATGTCTAGTATTACCACGAAGAATTGTACCAGTTACTGCACCTGCGGCTGCACCAACTCCTACATCTTGAACCACGTTACGCTTTTGACGGTTTTGGTACTGACGTCGTGTACCATGAACAGCGTTGACAGCCGCACCAGCCGCCGCACCCTTCACAGCATTGTTAACTACAGAACCACGTCCTCTGACAGCGCCAGTTACTACACCAGCACCAGCTCCAATACCGAGGTCTTGTAGTATGTATTCATCAGCAGAAGCAGGTTTAGCAGGGACAAAGCTAGCACCAACTAAACTTGTGGCTAGTAAGCCGGGTAAAAATGCGCGTTTAAAAATCTTGTTCATCTACTTTCCTTCTCAACTAAACATCAGTGATTAAAAATAGTCAAAGTTGAGATAGTTGTGTTTGACCATACTTTTAGTCTAGGCAATTGCAAGTTTTTTTGCATGAAAAATCTTTCTTGATTACCGTACAAAAAAGTGAGGTAATGAAAGATATCAAAATATTATTGCATCTTTTATACTTGCACCTTCTGCCATTTGCCTGAGATTTAGAATGCTTGAATCCACTCTTTGATAGAGTATTCAGTCCAAATTCCGTTTTGCCAGTAGGGGTCATTTTCTACTAATTGGCGTACAGCATCTTCGTTCTCGGCTTCGTAAATACCAAAAACTTTTGTTAAATCTTTGGTGGGACCAATAGTAATTAGGACACCAGATTCTTTTTGTTTTGCTAATCTATCTAAATGGGCTTGACGGTAAGGAGCGCGTTTTTCGAGGACATTTTCACAGTAAATCCCCCACATGATGTATTTTGTCATATTTTGTTTATTTCTAAATATTGTTAGTAGCTAGTGCTTAGTAGATAGTAGGGGCGTAGACGCGGCCCTACAAATCAATTATTAACTTCTCAAAGCAACACCAAATTTTTCAACCAATGTATCACGGACTTTTTGATGCACAGGTTCAACTTCTGCATCAGTGAGGGTGCGATCGCTTGCTCGATAAATTAAGCGGAATGCCAAACTCCGTTGTCCTTGCGGTACGTGTTCACCACGATATTCATCAAACACTTGTACAGATTCGAGTAAATCTTTACCTGCTTTGGTAATTGCTTTTTCAATTTCAGCAACTGTCACCTTTACAGGTGCAAAGAAGGCAATATCTCTGTCTGTCGCTGGATAGGTAGAGTAAGGTTTGAATGTGGGTACGGCTATTTCATCTTGATCTAATGCATCCAATAGCACATCTAAATCTAATTGAAATACGTAAACTGCTTCTGGCAAACTTCTTTCGTGTCGCAGTTGGGGATGTAACTGCCCAAAGATACCAAGTCTGTTACCTCTAGTCCATAAAGAGGCGGTTCTACCTGGATGTAAACGCTCGTCACGGCAATCTGGTTGATATTCTACCTCCAAACTCAGGCGCTGAAATACACTATCTAAGCTGCCTTTGGCTTCATACCAAGTCAGATCTTGTTCGCGTCCACTGCTGATCCACTTACTAGATCTGCGATCGCCTCCCAAAATCCCCGCTATAGCGTCTGCTTCTTGCAATCCGGTTTCTTCTTGCCAGAAAATGCGTCCAATTTCAAAACCGTTGAGCGCCCCATTACCTTGTTCTAAGTTATACACAAAAGCATCTATTAACCCAGATATTAAGTCTGTGCGTAGGGCTGAATACTCTACAAATAAAGGATTTGCCAGCGCTATTTGTCTATCTTCTCCTGACTTGACTAAGGAGTAATGCATTAGTTCTGTCAAACCTTCTGCTCGCAAACATGCACGTAATTGACGCAGTATTTCCACATCAAAAGGCAGATAGCCAGCTTCTGACTTTTCTGGCAGGGTGTCACAGAAACGATTGTAGCCATAGAGGCGGGCAATTTCTTCAACTAAATCAATTTCCCGTTCTAAGTCACGGTAACGGTAGGGCGGTACTGTAACTGTCCATTTGCGCTCACCAGCAGAAGTCAGTTGACATCCTAATGCAGTTAGGGTACGCTCTACATCTTCAGCTTGTAGTTCTGTGGGTTGTTCACCGGAATCAACAGGCCCCAACACCTGATTCACTCGATCTAATCGTAGTTCGATAGAACGTGTCCAAGTCGATGGATCGGGGCGGGTGTCGGAAATTTCTTGAGTCGCAAGATTTCCTTGAGCAAGTTCGGTAATCAAAGTCAGGGCGCGACGTGTGGCTATTTCCAACCCAGCGCTATTTATACCTCGTTCGTATCGAGCTGAAGATTCACTTCTTAAACCCACACTTCGAGAAGAACGGCGAATCGCTACGGAATCAAATAGGGCTGCTTCTAATACCAGGTTTTGTGTACCTGCATGGACTTCGCTGTCTTCGCCACCCATCACACCAGCCAAAGCAACAGGTTTATCGTTGGCGGTAATCAGCAAATTTTGGGTGGTGAGAGTACGAGTTTGTCCGTCTAGAGTTTTGAGGGTTTCTCCAGCATTAGCAAAGCGAACACCAATGGCTAGCTTTTCGCTTACGGCGATGGAAACAAGGCGATCGCGATCAAATGCGTGTAGTGGCTGTCCCCATTCTAACAATACATAGTTGGTAATATCCACTAGATTATTAATTGGTCTGACTCCCGCAGAGCGTAAACGCTGTTGTAACCAATCAGGAGAGGCAGCAATTTTTACCTCTTCAATCACTGTACCAATATAGGCGAGGCAAGCTTGCGTATCAGCTACTTTAATAGCCAAATTTCCTGCACCTTGGGAAACTGAAACTTCACTAGGCTCACGAATAGTTATTTTTGCACCTGTCAGAACTGCAACTTCCCGCGCTATACCTACCATACTTAAAGCATCAGCACGGTTAGCAGTCGCAGTCACATCTAAAATTACATCATCTAAACCCAACAAAGGACGCACATCGCTACCCAATTGCAGATTCTTTTGGGTAAAAATATGAATTCCGTCTACATCACTTGGCAAACCTAGTTCCTTTAAAGAACAAATCATACCACTTGATGGGACACCACGCAGTTTTGCAGGTTTAATTTTTAAATCGATATTTGGTAGATAAGTACCTACTGTTGCAATTGGTACATAAATATCTGCCCGGACATTAGGAGCGCCGCAGACAATATTGAGAGTTTCTCCTGTACCAATATCAACTTGACAAACACTTAATTTATCAGCATTGGGATGGAGTTGGCGCTCAAGCACTCTCCCAATCACAACACCATTTGCCCAAGTGCGGCGATCTTCAATATCTTCTACTTCAAACCCTGCCATTGTCAAAGTTTGAGCTAATTCTTCCGGGTTAAGTTTTACCTCGACTAGTTCCCGCAGCCATTTAAGAGAAATACGCATGGAATGTGTGCTTGTGCGAAATCAGATCTGAAATTCAGAATGTAAAGACTATTTTAGAATTAATCGACGAAGTTCCTCATCCATTAGAGTAATCAATTTTGTTTGACAAGGCTGGTTTTGCTTCCGAGATAAGTAATGCTACTATACAACTATAAAATCATCTTCTACAAATCTAGAATTTACGCAAAACTATACGCCGTAGCAATACTGCTTGATTAAAGATTTTTCGCTACCATTTTGGGCATGTAGAGACGTTGGACTGCAACATCTTTATTCATTATTTTATTTTTAATTGTATGAAATAAAATTAAATTAATTTTAAGTATGCGAATTTAAACTCTATATTTTTTGACTTCTGAATAAAATTATTAAGTAAGTTGGCGGGAATAAACCTAATCATGTTACGAAAAGTAAACAAGCCTAAAACCCTTACTAATGACCAATGACATAGACGCGCCTTCTTCGGCTTCAAGGTAGAGTATAACAAATGACGACTTCAACGAGTTAGCTTTATTTGTGCCGATTTACTTACGTTAAATGCATAAATACCATTTTGAGTAAATCTGCACGAGTAAATGGCTTTGTTAAATATCCCGATGCTCCGACAAATTTGGCTCTGACTTTATCTACAATTCCCTTACTTCCTGTAACCATCACAATCGGAGTCTCTTTAAACATCGAATTATTACGAATGATTCGACATAATTCATAACCATCAATTCCTTCCATATTAAGATCCAATAAAATCAAGTCTGGTTTATGTCTAATTACTGCCATGACTGCTTTTAGTGGATCACTGATGGTAACTACCGAAAAGTTTTCTTCTTCTAAAAAACGGCTAATTTCTCTAAGAAATGTTGGACTATCATCTATAGAAACAATTTTATATTTTTTGCGGATACTGGTAGGAGCAGGATTAGCTTGTTGCAGATTTGGGTTAATGTTAATTGGATTTGTGAATTCTTGTAGTTTTTTTCTTCTTGCTTGAGTAACCTGTGATATTTCTCCAGAAGTGGTTTGAGCTTCTGTACTACTATTTTCTACCGAAGATATGTCTACTAATTCTTGATTATTTAATAAATTTATCTGATTATTTTCTACTACTTGTTCAAAGGTTTTAGGTAGTTTATCAAAGGGCGGATCTGGTTCATGTAATAAAATTGCACCATTTAAGATGTATGGATACAGCGTTTTCAGCACATGGATTTCATCTTGGTTCATAATCACTGACAGATGACGTAGGCTAAAACCTTTCATCCATTCACTAAGATTCTGCTGGATTTCTGGTAAATCTGTTTGTGAACTTAAGGTTTTAACACGCAAGTATGGACGCTGGTACGGTGATGAAATATGCGGTGCGAAAGACTTCCAATCTTGCAATCTGCCTTGACAACGTTCTAGCAGTTTTCCAACATCAAGTCTACAAATAATTGGCATCCGCTCTGGATTTTCTTTTAATTCATAATTACCTTGTTTGATTAATATAAATGATTCGATTACTTCTTTTGCTAATTCTTGAAGTAATACGGCTGCTTGAGTAGGGTTGAGATGTTTTTGACTTACTAGCCAGCAAATAGCCTGATATTCATAAGGTCGTTGATCACTAATAGATTCTTCGGAAATGGAACTATCGACTTCTGTTGACTGAGCATAATAATCTGGTTCAAATAGTAGACGTAATTGAATACGAATTTCACTGTTAAGGGTGGGGATTCGATGACTGAGGCGACGCAAGTGACGTTCTAGTCTATCGAAGGGTTCAATGGAATGGGTAGCAAATATAATTTTGCCTTGATCAAGAAAAATAGACCAGGTAACTGAGTTACTCAGCGCTTGTAAATGAGTACTATCAGAACAGTTGGATAATTGTCTTAACAAACTTAGGGGACGTAGATTTGTAAATGTGCCGTAATTATTCATTTCCTTGGAGAATTTACGGAAAAATAGCAGTTTTTTTGGGCATTCGCATTCTTTGGCAAGTTTTGCATTTTTTTATTTCTAATTTCTTTGCAAAAATATTTTTCGACTTGTCATGTATATCTTACAAGCTATAAAAGCTACTCTCAGGAGAGTTGTTAATTTTTGTATAGGTATTGCAACAAATTTTTGAAGTTTTTGCTTTGAGTTCTGCTGTCTTTTGATAGAGTTTCCATCAACAATGATGAGAATGCTAATAATGTTTAATTACTTTTACCCAAAAAATGAATCTTCTACATGAAATCTTTAAAATATCCCACCAGCTTCAGTTACGCAGTTATTGTATTCTATAAAATATACGTATAAGTTATTTTAAATAAGCTTCTACAGTCAATGCAAAGCCTTAGTAACTTCTCTTTTACAGCACTAACTCTTAAGGAATACTTTTGACAACTTTTATGTAATTTGGGTATTGCTAATTGTTTAATAACTAGTAAACTATCTAAAATCCAAAAGCGTCTAGGTAGTCTTGCAAACCTAGAAACTATATACTTTTGAGAGCAAGGAAAATAGTAGTTTGAAGTTTAATATAACACAAACAGTTATGACCGATACGTTAAGACTTGATGAAGTAGTTGAATTTGCTGAGAACCCAGAACCACGTTGTCCTTGCGTATTACTACTTGATACGTCTGGCTCAATGCAAGGAATGGCAATCAATGCATTAAATGAAGGATTACTGAGCTTTAGGGATGAATTAATTAAAAGTTCCTTGGCTTCCAGAAGAGTAGAGGTAGCAATAGTTACTTTTGATAGTCACATCAACATCGTACAAGACTTCGTGACTGCCGATCAGTTTAATCCACCGATACTAACAGCACAGGGACTAACGAATATGGGTGCTGGTATCCATAAAGCTTTAGACTTAATTCAAGAACGCAAAGCTCAGTATCGTACCAATGGTATTGCTTACTATCGTCCTTGGGTATTCATGATTACTGATGGAGAACCACAAGGTGAAGCAGATAATTTGGTCGATCAGGCCGCAAAACGACTGCAAGCAGATGAAGTTAACAAACGTGTTGCTTTTTTTACGGTAGGTGTGGAAAATGCTAATATGGCACGTTTAAGTCAAATAGCTGTACGTACCCCCCTAAAGCTAACAGGATTAAACTTTGTCGAGCTGTTTGTCTGGTTATCTGCCAGTATGTCAGCGGTTTCTCATTCTCAAGTGGATGAGCAGGTGGCACTACCTCCGATTGGTTGGGGTTCTGTTTGATGTAAGATTGCATATTTTGTACTTACACAGCTGTTGGAATATTTAGAGTGTATGAAAACTTCAACAAGGACACCTCAATGGCGGGTAGTAGCTGCATCAGTATGTGGCACAAGCCATTTTAAAAATAAGCAGCTGTGTCAGGACGCTCACCACTTTGTAATCTTGCCTGAGAATGTCTTGGTGGTGTCAGCAGCTGATGGTGCAGGTTCAGCGATTTTAGGGAAAGTTGGAGCAATGGTTGCAGCAGAAACAGCAGTAGCTACTATCTGTGCTCATCAGCAAGTTTCTCGGCGTACTTTAGTAGATGATGCTTTTGTGCGATCGCTCCTAACTGACGCCATGCTAACCGCCAGAAAAGCAGTAGAAGCAGAAGCTGTTGCTTGTAATAAACAACCCCAAGATTTAGCAAGCACCTTAATCGTTCTAGTTGCCACACCCGAAAATGTAGCAGTAGCTCAGATCGGCGATGGTGTAGCAGTAGCAAAGGATACTCTGGGCAACTTGATTGCCTTAACTATGCCTGATAATGGGGAATACATGAACGAAACCACTTTTTTGGTTTCTCCCACTGCAATGGAAAAAGTACAAGTGAAACTATGGCGTCAGCCAGTCGTCAACATTGGTGTTCTCACTGATGGATTGCAGTTGCTGGCGATGAATATGGCTGTAAGCGCACCTCACAAACCTTTCTTTTTTCCTTTATTCGATTTTGTCGCGAGTGCCGAGGACAAAATCATAGCCAAAGAGCAACTCGTAAAGTTTTTACGCTCAGACAGGATTACCCAACGTACAGACGATGACTTAACGCTGGTGATAGCAGCATTAACTGATTAACTAAAATTAGCAATAGTATTGCTATTTAAAATTACATACACCTTCCCTAACATTAAATATATCATGCAGGTACTACGTTGTCTTCCCAACCAACAAATTTCTCACCTTAACCTCTCTGTCAGTTTAGGACGTGGCGGTGAAGCTTGTATTTACACAGTGCCAACAGATGCGAGTGCAGTCGCCAAGGTTTATCACAAACCATCTGAGGTACAGGCACGAAAACTGGAAGTGATGCTCACTCACCCCCCAGAGAACCCAACGGCTAGTTTAGGACACATTTCCATTGCTTGGCCAACAGAACTTTTGCGAGCAGCAGATGGCAGCGATCGCATCGTTGGCTTTTTAATGCCTCGGATTCGGGGAATGCGTCCGATTATCGACTTTTACAACCCCAGAACCCGGCGACAACATTGTCCTTTATTTAGCTATCAATATCTGCTCCGCACTGCTCGCAACTTAGCAGCAGCCTTTGCAGCTTTACACGCCAGTGGCTATTGTGTAGGTGATGTGAATGAGTCCAATATTCTTGTGAGCGACACAGCCTTAGTTACAGTCGTAGACACAGACTCATTCCAAGTACGCGATCCTGACAATGATTTTGTTTATCGTTGTCCGGTTGGGAAACCAGAATTTACCCCACCAGAACTACAGAATAAAACCTTTGCCAAGTGCGATCGCGCTGTACCCCATGACTTATTCGGTTTAGCAGTCCTCATCTTCCAACTGTTGATGGAAGGTACTCATCCGTTTTCTGGTATCTTCCAAGGTGCAGGTGAACCACCACCCTACGAAGCACGCATCGCAGCGGGTCATTTTACATATAGTCAAAACCGCAGCGTACCTTATGTTCCTACACCAATAGCTCCTCCTTGGAAAATTCTCCACCCCAGCTTGCAGGAACTATTTTTACGTTGTTTTGAAGATGGTCATAGCAACCCTCTGTTGCGTCCTAGCGCTCAAAGTTGGGTATTGGCTTTGGCAGAAGCTGAAGATGCTTTGATAGGCTGTAGCACTAATGCACAACACCGTTACAGCAGCCACCTAGAAATTTGTCCCTGGTGCGAACGTAGTCTTCGATTAGGAGGGCGCGATCCCTTCCCATCTCCACAGGTAATAGCTACAAGAGAACACCTCAAACCTCGTATTTCCACGAGAAGGCGTTCTACCCAAACTCGCCGTTTTCCACAACCCGCAACTGTTTCCTTCCACCAAAATAGCTATTACACTCCCATAGCCCCACGTCAGGTTAGTATTTATAGACGCTCTAATAGGTCTGGATTGTATTCTGTGATTTTTGCCTTGCTTGGTATTGGTACGTTTTTCTATCTGGACTTAACTAAGAATCTAACCAGTAGCTATCTACGCAAAGATTCTTTAGCTCAACAGAGTTTAATTGAATCTCGTGACCATAATCTGAATCTGAGTTTTGCAGATTATTACAAACAAGGTCATGCTGCTTACAAAGTCAAAAATTATGAGCAAGCAATTGAGAACTTTACCTTTGCAATTAAGCGACAACCTGAAAACCCTAAAGCCTATGTAAATCGGGGCAATTCTCACTATAATCTCAAAGATTACGACGCCGCGATCACTGATTATAATCAAGCAATAAAAATCAACCCAAAAGAAGTAAAAGCATATGTCAATCGTGGCAATGTCTATTACATGCAAGCTGAATATAGCACTGACCAAGATAAAAACTATAATTTAGCTCTTGCTGATTTGAATACTGCCCTGCGTTTAAACCCCAACGAAGTAGAAGCTTATATCAGAAGGGGTATTGTTCGCGCTCAAATGGCTAAATATAGCGGAGACTCTCAGGTAGATTATCAACAAGCGATCGCTGATTTTCATGAAGCAATCAATCTTAGTCCATCCAGATCAGAAGCTCACTATCAATTGGGCCTTGTCCGCTATCAAATAGCCCAATATAGTAGCAATTTTGAACAAGAATATACCAAAGCAATTGGTGACTTTAGCAGAGCATTAAATATCAATCCACGATTGTCAAAAGTTTATCTGAAGCGAGGAATTGTTTACCATGAACTTGCTCAATATGGTGGTAACGAATCTCGCACCAATCAGAGTAAATCAGTAAAAGATTTGCAAATGGCTGCTAAAATTTCTCTTGAGCAAGATGATCAAGAAAGTTATCAACAAGCATTAAGCAGTATTTGCATAGTTGTGGAAAATAAATGTGACACTATGTTCCAAAATGCCAGCTTTTCACAACAATCTCGTTAAGAACAACTTAAAAATAACTATCAAATAGCTGCTGATTTGATTTGGAGAGAGCAAAAACTTTTCGACGCAAACGGCAGCTATGATCTAAGTTGTGAAAAAATAATTATTGAAACACGTAGACACTAAGACACCAAAAAATTTCCATTTGCCAGATTTGCACTTTGAAAGGGCTGCTTATAAACAGTTATTATTTTGGCTATATAACCTCTTCAAATAGATATTTATTTGCACTGCTTTATGCTATATATTTTCTGTTTTGATTCTTATTTTATTCAAAAACTTTATTACTCTGATTGCTGCTAGCTTTTCAATTTTTTTACACATATAAGCAGTTAATTTACCTGGTCTTCACACTGTTATAGAAAAATACGGTTAGATTGTATACTGAGAAAAATAACAATAAACAGTGTTTTGTCATAGTGTCAAACATTTGAATCTGCGTATCTATATAAATTTATCTACCTAAAACTTTTAGAGGCTATTGCATGAAAGCAGTGATTTTGGCTGGAGGACTAGGTACACGCATTAGCGAAGAAACCAGTGTCAAACCGAAGCCCATGGTGGAGATTGGTGGTAAACCAATATTGTGGCACATAATGAAAATTTATTCTGCCCATGGAATTAATGATTTTATTATCTGTTGTGGTTATAAAGGATATGTAATTAAAGAATACTTTGCTAATTATTTTTTACACATGTCAGATGTGACGTTTGACATGCGTTTTAATCAAATGAATGTACATTTAGGTAATGCTGAACCTTGGCGTGTCACTCTGGTCAATACAGGTGACAACACCATGACTGGTGGTAGATTAAAGCGAGTCAGAGAACATATCGGGAATGAAAGTTTTTGCTTCACCTATGGTGATGGTGTAAGTAACGTAAATGTCACCGAACTCATTAAATTCCACAAGGAACAAAAAACATTAGGAACACTCACTGCTGTGCAACCACCCGGACGCTTTGGTGCAATTATCTTGGGAGGTGAACAAACCAAAATCAGTAGTTTTCATGAAAAACCTGAAGGAGATGGCGCTTGGATTAATGGCGGCTTTTTTATTTTAGAACCAGAAGTCATCAACTTTATTGCTGATGATTCTACTGTCTGGGAAAAAGAACCATTAGAAAAGCTGGCTGGGATGGAACAGTTGTCTGCTTTTAAACATGACGGTTTTTGGCAACCAATGGATACTCTCAGAGATAAAAATTATTTAGAAGATTTATGGAAAAAGGATAAAGCGCCTTGGAAAGTATGGTAGGGATTCTCAAAACTATATTTATGAGAAACCAATTCATAATTACTTACTGGTGACAGAGGCAATAAAACCGATGTACGATTTTGCAATTATAGGTGGAGGTATTGTTGGTCTTTCCACCGCTATGGCCTTAGGTAAAACCTATCCCAATGCGAAGATTTTAGTTCTGGAAAAGGAAAGTCAATGGGCTTTTCATCAAACTGGCAATAATAGTGGTGTGATTCACTCTGGTATCTACTATAAGCCAGGGAGTTTCAAAGCAAAATTCTGCCGTGATGGTTGCCAGTCAATGGTAGAATTCTGTCAAGAGCATGGGATTGATTATGAAGTTTGTGGTAAGGTAATAGTTGCTACCGATGAAAGCGAATTACCAGGCTTAGAAAATCTGTATAAGCGTGGTTTAGACAATGATATCAAAGTCAAGAGAATTACTCCAGAGGAAGTCAAAGAATTTGAACCTCACGTTACCAGTGTAGGTGGAATTTATGTATATTCAACAGGTATTGCTAATTACAAGCAAGTTTGTCTCAAGTATGCGGAGATAATTACTCAACAAGGAGGAGAATTACAACTCAACACAAAAGTTGAAAAAATAGTTCCCAGTGGTAATCGTCAGGTATTAGAGACAAATAACGGGAGTTTTGAAACTCGTTATGTAGTTAACTGTGCTGGTTTACATAGCGATCGCATTGCTAAATTAGGTAAAGTAGATCCCCAAGCAAAAATTGTACCTTTCCGGGGAGAATACTACGAGCTAGTTCCAGAAAAACGCTCTCTCGTCAAAGGTTTGATCTATCCAGTTCCCAATCCTGACTTTCCCTTCTTAGGCGTTCATTTCACCCGGATGATTGATGGTAGTGTCCACGCTGGACCGAACGCAGTTTTGAGTCTGAAACGGGAAGGTTATAAAAAGACTGACTTTGACTTACGTGATTTTGCTGAAGTAATGACCTATCCTGGCTTTTGGAAGCTAGCAGCTAAACACGCAGACGAAGGAATCAAAGAAATAATTCGTTCCTTTAGTAAAGCAGCCTTTACCAAAAGTTTGCAAAAACTAATTCCAGAAGTGCAATCAGAAGATTTAATTCCTACCCATGCAGGAGTTCGCGCTCAAGCATTGATGAAGGACGGTAAATTGGTAGATGACTTTTTGATTATTCATGGTCAAAATACAGTTCATGTATGCAATGCACCTTCTCCAGCAGCCACTTCCTCTATTGAAATTGGTAAAGCCATAGTTGCTCAAATTCCCCAACCACAGCATCTGCAAACCACAGTCGCCTAACTACAAAATGGATTGTTGGTGTGAGGGTGGAATCAGAGTTAAGGGTGTTGTCCGAGTTACTTGAAATGTCAAGTGAGTTTTGAGGGTTTGTAGTCAGCACTAAGCGTGTTGAGAAATTCGGGTGTACTACTTCGTAAAACTCGTATAGTAGTCCTGACTACAAACTTTATTGACAAACAAGTACTCAAGCAGCTATCAACGAACATATTCCCTACTTCCAAAGAAGCGGTAATAGTGTAATTTGCTCAATTTATGTGTAAACGAAATCAAAATTAATCTATCAACACAAAGGACTTTTAGAAATGAAGATTCTCGTCACAGGAACAGAAGGTTATCTTGGCTCATTATTACCTCCTTTGTTGATTCAAAGAGGTCATGAAGTTATTGGTGTAGATACTGGATTTTATAAAGTAGGTTGGTTATACAACGGTACTGAATTTACAGCTAAAACCCTTAACAAAGATATTCGTCACATTACCTCCGAAGACTTGCAAGGTGTTGAAGCAATAGTCCATATGGCGGAACTGTCTAATGACCCAACTGGACAACTTGCACCTAATATTACATATGATATTAACCACAAAGGTTCAGTCCGTCTTGCGAAACTAGCAAAAGAAGCAGATGTACGTCGATTTGTCTACATGTCTTCTTGTAGTGTTTATGGCGTCGCAACTGAAGGAGACGTCACCGAAGAATCTGCTGTTAATCCTCAGACAGCTTATGCAGAATGTAAAACATTAGTAGAGCGAGATGTCAAACCACTTGCTGATGATGACTTCTCTCCTACCTTTATGCGAAATGCTACTGCTTTTGGTGCTTCTCCGAGAATGCGCTTTGATATTGTTTTAAATAACTTGTCAGGTTTAGCATGGACTACTAAAGAAATCAAAATGACAAGCGATGGTACACCTTGGCGTCCGCTAGTTCATGCGCTAGATATTTGTAAGGCTATTGTCTGCACCCTTGAAGCTCCTCGCGATATTATACACAATCAAATTTTTAATGTCGGCGACACCGCCAATAATTATCGAGTTAGAGAAATTGCTGAAATTATTGCGGATGCTTTTCCTGGATGTCAATTAAGTTTTGGTCAACAAGGATCAGACAACCGTAGTTATCGAGTCTCTTTTGAGAAAATTAATACCATCTTACCCGGCTTTAAGTGTGATTGGAATGCACAACTAGGTGCTAAACAATTATTTGATTTGTTTACCAAAATTGACATGAGTGAGGAAGTCTTCTTATCTAGAGGTTTTACTCGCTTGAAGCAACTAGAATATTTGATTCGTACACAGCAAATTGACAAAGATTTCTTCTGGGCTAAATATTAACTAGATAATTTGATTGGCAAGATACATTTCTTGCAGATTCAGAATTAATTAGCTTTGATGAATCTGCAATTTTGCCAATCATTTTTTTGTATAAATTTCAGACTCGGTGTGTCTCTCAAGAATCGCATGGTAAAGGCTATACCTCATCGATAACAAACAAATATGGATACACTACTGACAATAGCAATTCCTACTTATAACCGTGGACACTTACTTGATCAGCAACTGGCTTGGTTAGCTAAAGCAATTGATGGTTTTGAGTCTGAATGTGAAATAATCGTTTCTGATAACTGTTCAACAGATAATACACAAGAAGTTATTCAGAAATGGTTTCCGAGTTTTCAAAACACTAAATTTCATGCCAATAGAAATAGTGAAAATCTTGGCGTGATGAGGAACATTGCTTATTGTATAGAAACAGCGCAAAGTAAATATATCTGGACAATAGGGGATGACGATCCTATACAGGAAAGAACACTTGCTTACGTAGTCAAAAACATTAAAGAGCATCCAGAGTTATCATTATTAATTCTTAATTTTTCTTGCCGTCATGAACCTACTGGCAATTTAATCTATCAACGTTGCTATCAAATTGAGAATGAACAAGTATGTTCTGATGGTAAGGCTGTGTTTCAACGCTGTATCCAAGAAAATCACTCTGGAGTTGGCTTTATGACTGCACAAGTCTATAGAAAAGATTTGGTACAGCACGCTGTGAAAAAATGGTCAACAGGTGTGAAAAATATGGAGGCACAAGTCTTTTGGACTGCGTATTGCGCTGCTCATGGAAGTGTAAAAATCACCAAAGAAACCTATGTTGAAAGTTCTTTCGGTAGTAGTCACTGGATGCGTGAACCAAAAACACTTCTAAAAATGCAATATATTGATTTACCTTTCCTTTATGTGAAATTAATGGAGGCAGGATACTCTAATTTGTTTTGTCGGAAATTGGTTTTAAAGCATTTTTTAAAAAATAACTGGAGAGTTTTTTTAGGAGCATTGAGAAGATGGCCTGTTCTAGCAATGACTACGATTCTTCCCTATTTAAGCTTAGTCAGTATCTCTGCTGTGGAAGTCGTTATACCTGCTAGAGAAAAAGAAGTGGCAGTCATTAATAATAATGATAATGAATTATGAATAAATTGCTGACTATTAACAATTCGTACATATCTTGTTGAGCTATAGATTAGTAATAAGCTTTGCAAGCCCACGCTATCTAAGGTTTTAAAATTGTACGAATTCGCAAAATTAATTGTTGAATCTGGTGTTTTCAACTAAAAATGCCAGATTTATCAGAACGTGTTTGATTGACTTAAGAAAAAAATAACTTTTAAGTTTGAAGAAATAAAAATCATGACAAAACTTCTATAATCTAGTTAGTCCTCTGAGTTTTATTTTATGAAAATCCTACAGATTAATTTGAGTGATCATGCCATAACAGGAGGAGCTGGAATTTCCATGTACCGACTCCACAGTGGTATGATAAAAAATGGTTTTGAATCAAAGATATTATGCTTGTTTAAACAGCTAGGAACTTCAGAAACTATTAAGTTAGAACGTTCTCTGCCAACAAGAATTATTGAAACTATTTTGATGAAACTTGAATTTGAACTTGGATTAAATGAAGTTTCTAGAGTATTTACTACTCTCGATATGAAAAAAGATTTTGCTTATTGCGAAGCAGATGTAATTACATTACATTGCATTCATGATAAGTTTATCAGCTATCTCTCATTTCCTGATATAACTAAAGAAAAGCCCATCGTTTATTACATGCATGATATGTGGGCATTCACTGGACATTGTCACTACAGCTATGAGTGCGATCGCTGGAAAATTGGCTGCGGTCAATGTCCAGATCTTGAAGTTCCAGGTTACATAAAAAGAGATAACACCCGTTTGGAATGGAAGCTGAAAGATTGGGTTTACAAGCATTCAAATTTCCACATTGCGGTTCCTAGTAAATGGATGTACAGTCTTGCTCAGGAAAGTATGCTTAACCGCTTTCCTCTTCATCATATTCCCTATGGGCTTGATACTGAAGTTTATCATCCGATCAATTCAGAACATTGTCGTTCTGTATTAGGAATTCCCAACAAGAAAAAAGTTTTAATGTTCAACGCACTTAGTGTCAAAGACAATCGCAAGGGTGGTGATTTACTTTTAAAGGCTCTAGAAAAGCTACCAGAATCTTTAAAGTCTGAAATTTTGCTTTTGACAATTGGTGGGGGTGACGGATTCTCTCAAAATATTGGCATACAAACTATTAACATGGGTTTTATCTCTAGCGAAAGTTTTAAAGCTATTCTTTATTCTGTGGCTGATTTGTTTGTTTGTCCAACTCGCGCTGACAATTCGCCTTTAGTTTTGTATGAAAGCATGGCTTGTGGTACTCCAATGGTCAGCTTCAATGTTGGTGGTGTTCCTGATTTAGTTCGCCCTGGGATCACAGGACTTCTTGCAGAAGCTGAGAATGTGGAAGAACTTACCAATTGCATTGTACAGTTGTTGGAAGATAACAATCTCCGAAGTTCTATGAGTCAACAATGTCGCCAAATAGCAGTCGAGGAATATTCTTTAGATTTATATGTCAAAAAATTCATAAATTTATATAATCAGGTGCTGGAAACAGATATGATTATTTCTGAAAAACAAACTTGTATGTCAGTAAATACCAACTAATTTTCTGACGGAAAATTTTTTATTTCTCGTCCTAAATATTGATTTAAGGAGGTTAATCATGATTTTCACCAAAACAGAACTGAAAGACGCATACATTATTGATTTAGAAGAAAAGCATGATCATCGTGGTTTTTTTGCTCGTACTTTCTGTGCTCAAGAATTTGAAGCACATGGTTTAAAGCCAACTGTTGCTCAATGCAATCTTTCTTTCAATCATAAAAAGGGAACCTTGCGGGGAATGCATTATCAAGTTCCCCCAGCCGCAGAAACAAAGTTAATTCGTTGTATTCAAGGCGCTATCTATGATGTCATTATTGATATGCGTCCCGAATCTCCCACATTTTTACAACATTTTGGTGTAGAACTAAGCGCCGAAAATCATCGAGCTTTATATGTACCAGAAATGTTTGCTCATGGGTATCAAGCACTCACCGATAGAGCAGAAGTCACATATCAAGTTGGTGAGTTCTACACTCCAGGTTATGAAAGAGGTCTACGCTATAACGATCCTTTCTTTAACATCAAATGGCCTTTAGAAGTGACAGAAATTTCTGAAAAAGATTTGAATTGGCCTTTAATGTCAATGATGACTGTTGGTGGTTCTAAATAACAAAAATTATATTTGGTGTGGATTCAAAGTAGGAGAAAAATCATTTTTTACCTATCGATCACCGACACACACAGATAGATACAGATAGATTTCGCGTATGTATTTAAAAGATAACAAAGTAGGAGTTGTAGGTAAATGATTATTGTTGATAGCGCTTTAGCTGCTCGTGCGGAAGCAGGCAACCCCGTAAAAGTCGGTATGATTGGTGCAGGCTTTATGGGTCGCGGAATTGCTAATCAAATTGCTAACTCTGTTCCTGGTATGGAGTTAGTAGCGATTTCTAACCGCAATGTTGATGCAGCAAAACGAGCTTATTCAGAAGCGGGGATTGAAAATTTTCAAGTCGCGAAGACTGTGACTGAATTAGAAGCTGCGATCGCCAGTGGGGGTTATGCTGTCACCGAAGATGCGATGTTACTTTGCCGTGCAGAAGGGATTGATGCCTTAATAGAAGTTACTGGTGCTGTGGAATTTGGCGCTCATGTGATCACCGAAGCGATCGCCCATCGCAAGCACGTGATTATGATGAATGCTGAACTTGATGGCACCATCGGTTCTATTTTGAAAGTGTACGCTGACAAAGCTGGTGTGATTCTTTCCGCCTGCGATGGTGATCAGCCAGGGGTACAAATGAACCTCTACCGCTTTGTGAAAAGTATTGGTTTAACTCCTCTATTGTGTGGTAATATTAAAGGTTTACAAGATCCATATCGTAATCCCACCACCCAAGAAGCATTTGCCAAGCGCTGGGGACAAAAAGCGCATATGGTCACTAGCTTCGCCGACGGTACAAAAATTTCTTTCGAGCAGGCGATCGTTGCCAATGGTACAGGTATGAAGATTGCCAAGCGGGGAATGCTGGGATATGACTTTAATGGTCACGTTGATGAAATGACCAAAATGTATGACGTTGACCAACTTAAAGAACTCGGCGGTATTGTAGATTATGTAGTTGGTGCTAAACCAGGACCAGGAGTATTTGTCTTTGGTACTCACGATGATCCCAAGCAACAACATTACCTCAATTTGTACAAGTTAGGTGAAGGGCCACTGTATAGCTTTTATACTCCTTACCACCTCTGCCATTTTGAAGTGCCATTATCAGTGGCTCGCGCAGTTCTATTCCAAGATTGTGTGTTGACTCCCTTGGATGCTCCCATTGTTGATGTTGTCACCACTGCCAAAATTGACTTGAAAGCAGGAGAAACTTTGGATGGCATTGGCTACTACATGACCTACGGACAGTGTGAAAACTCTAACATAGTCCAAGAGCAAAATCTCTTGCCAATGGGTTTAGCTGAAGGGTGTCGTCTGAAACGAGATATTTCTAAGGATCAAGTTCTTACCTACGATGATGTGGAACTACCAGATGGTAGACTTTGCGATCAACTCAGAGCTGAACAAAACGCTTATTTCGCTTCTTCTAAAACCTTGACAGCTGTTGGGTAATTATGTCAAGTACCATATAGGTATAGCACCGCTATTTTTTAGTGAAGGGAGAAAGCGATAGATATTTATCCTTTCTCCCTTCGCCTTTAACCTTTTCAAAAAATTAATTTACTATAGGCTGAATAAAGGTATGAGTAACTAGTTTTTTTATATACTCGCTGTCTTAATTAAAAAAGTGGTATATTGAATATTTATTGGATTCTTCGCAACAAGTATAAATTTAGACATTGTTGATATGAAAAATCACTAACTGATAACTGACTGTTGTACTCAAAATGCGAGGTGAGCTAAACTTGCCTAATTTTACCCATAAGAATGAATATGTTTTAATTTTCTCCTGTGGTTCGGTTCAAGAGAAAAGACTGATCTCATTTGCCGCTTTGCGATCGCATAACTATATGGGCGTTTCAAAATTTTACCACTTATCGAGTACTTGATGAGATTTCTTAAATTTACAGTTTAATGAAATATCTGCGAAAATAATAAAAATTTATAATGAACGCATGTATCCTTAGTGAATACGCTATTCAGGATAGTGTAAATTGGGGTATCTCGTAATTACTTGCTTCCAAAAATTAAATTTTTCGTAAACGAGATCATATATTACTAAACTTTTGCTCTATTTTCAAGGAAAATTTTGATATGAGCGCGTTAAAAACGCTAAAAACGCTAATTAATAAATCACTGATGCCAAATATTAACAAATTACCACTCAGGTTAGTTGACAAATCAGCAATAAACTTATTGAAAAATTTATCGAATTGCTCAATAAGTAACAATACAGGTAAAAACCATCATATATCTTTATTTTGTAGACAAGTAGGATGGGTCTATTGTTTGGATTCAGAGATTAAGTCATACAAACCCTTAACAAACCAATAGCTTATTGTTTGTGCAGTCTGCAACACTTCATCATAAATTTACAAAAATCGGAATTCACAGAGAAGTTTTTGAAAAATTAAAAAATATTTCAGGATTTTCCTGTTTACAGATTGTATTAAAGACGTGTCTATAAACAACAAAGCGTGAGTATGGTGTTAATAATTAATTTTTTGATTACTGCCGTTATATAGAGTCAATTTACAAAGAATTATGAAAGTAGCTTTAGTACATGATTACTTAACCCAGCGAGGCGGCGCCGAAAGAGTCTTTGAATTGCTTTGTAAACGCTACCCTCAAGCAGATATATATACCTCTTTGTATGACCCCCAGCAAACAATCGACTTGGGTGAACGGATTGTCAACACAACTTTTTTGCAAAATATTCCTGGTGCTGCAAAATATTTTCGCCTGATGGCCCCTTTTTATTTTCCAGCCTTTCGTGCTTTAGACTTACAGGAATATGATTTGATTATTAGCAGTAGCACAAGTTTTGCTAAAGCAGTACGGAAAAATCCTTCAGCCAAGCATATTTGCTTTTGTCATAACATTACTCGGTTTTTATGGGATACAGAAACATATTTACGAGAGTACGGAGATTATAGATATTTTGCTCCTCTAATCGAGCAAGTGTTTCAAGTGATGAGAAAGGTAGATCTTGCATATGCACAAGAACCAGACCTTTACATAGCAAATTCCAGCGTTGTAGCTCGTCGTATTCAAACTACTTACGGTAAAAAAGCTATTGTTATTAATTATCCTATTGATACTAGTAAGTTTGTTTTCACAAAATCTAAAGAAGATTATTATCTAGCTTCGGCTCGGATGATTAGCTACAAACGTCTTGATATAATAGTGGAAGCTTTTAATTGGCTGGGATGGCGATTATTAATATCAGGGAATGGTCCAGAGCGAGAACGATTACAATCAAAAGCTCTTAGCAATGTAGAGTTTCTCGGACACGTCACAGATAGCCAACGTACGCAATTATTCGCTAAAGCTAAATCTATCATAGTAGCCGCTCTAGAAGACTATGGATTAGTTCCAGTAGAGGCTAATGCTAGTGGAACACCAGTAATTGCCTATGGGGCAGGTGGAGTATTGGATACTCAAATACCCGGAAAAACTGGAGTGTTTTTTAAAAGGCAAACACCTGAATCTCTTCAAGCAGCTCTACTAGAAGCCAAAGCAATTCATTGGGATTACGAAGATATCCGTAATCATGCAGTGGCAAACTTTTCAGAGGAAGCTTTCTTTAGTAAAGTTGAGCAAGTTGTTGATCAAGCTTGTAATTTAAACAGTTCACTAGTTTGACTTGTTAGCTGAGGAATAGTAAACGTGATTCAATCCAGTCTGAGTCCCCATGTAAATCCAGTTAATGAAACAGAACCGGGTTATGGGCAAATTTTCGCGGTTCTCATCCGCAGACTTCCTTGGTTTTTAGTAGTATTTGTCACCTGTATTGCTGGTGCAGCTTTAATCACGAAAAGAACACCACCAACATACAAAAGCTCAATGCAGCTGTTAGTAGAACCTAACTACAAACAAAATACACAAGAAGCAACAACAGGAGGCAATTTTACTGATTCCAACGTTGTTGTTGATACTGCTACTCAGCTTAATATTATGCAGAGTTCGGCGCTTATTCAAAAAGCAGTTGATAAACTCAAGGCTGAGTACCCAGATATAACAACCGATCAGATTCAGAGAGCTTTGGTATTAAATCAATTAAGAACAAAAGAAGACAATCTTGCTACCAATATATTTCAAGCTGATTATACCGATACAGATCCAAATAAAACAGAAAGAGTTCTAAATGCAATCAGACAAGTATATTTGGAATATAACAGACAGCAACAAGCCGAGCGTTTAAGAAAAGGTCTAAGAGTTGTACAGCAACAGTTAAGAGACACTCTAGAAGAAGTAAATAAAGCAGAAGCAAACTTGCAGCGCTTCCGCAGAAATCAAAATTTAATTGACCCAGAAGCACAGGCAAAATCTCTAGAAGACAATTTAAATGCTATTCTTCAAGATCGACGTACAACTCGCGCTCAATATGAAGAGGCTAGAGCTCGTTACGCATCTTTGCAACAACAGTTGCAGAGTACTCCACAGAATGCTCTTGTAGAAGCGCGTCTGAGTCAGTCTACCCGTTACCAAGGACTACTCAACGAAATTCAAAAAACACAATTGGCTTTAGCGCAGGAACGTTTACGTTTCACCGATCAAGCTCCCAGTGTGATTAAGCTAGTAGAACAACTCCAAAAACAGAAGGAGCTATTGCAACAAGAAGCAGGAAACACTTTGGGAGGACAACAGAGTAATGTCAACTCCCCAGGAGGTGGTCTCCTCAACCAAGGACAGCAGAGTCAAATTGACCTTACCCTTGCTAGTCAGTTAGTAGAAACTCAAACAAATTTACTAGCTTTGGCAGCTCGTGACCAAAGTTTAGCTAACAAGGAACAACAAGTACGCGATGAACTCAAAAGCTTCCCTGCTAAGTTAGCTGAGTATAGTCGCTTACAACCACAAATCCAACTTGGTCGTGAAAGATTGCAAGAACTGCTAAAAGCACAACAACAGTTACAGCAAGAGCTTGATAAAGGAGGATTTAACTGGGAGGTAGTGGAGCCGCCTCGTAAGGGTATTTTTATGGGTCCCGACCTCAAACAAAATCTGATGCTGGGTGCAGTTGTTGGGCTGATGTTAGGAGGTGTTGCTGCTTTTATTCGTGACGCATCTGATGATTCTGTTCATACGACTGCTGAATTAGAAAGGCAGACTTCTTTACCTGTATTGGGAAGCACTCCCAAATTACCACCTGCCAAAACTAGAGAATCAGTCTTCAAATTACCATTTGGAAAGCCAGAGGTGCTTGCACCTTGGACAATTCAAGTTTTGCAATCTCCTCCACGTTGGGAATCGCTGGATCTGATTTATAAGAATATTGAACTTTTAAATTCAGTTTCTACCTTCAAATCTTTAATGGTCACTTCAGCATTACCTGATGAAGGTAAGTCAGGTTTGGCTTTAGGTTTAGCAATGAGTGCTGCTCGTTTACACAAACGAGTGTTACTCATTGATGCTAACTTACGCTCTCCCAACTTGCACAAACAACTCAATCTTCCCAACGAACAAGGACTTTCTACTTTATTGGTGAGTGAGTCTACTTTACCCAATCAAATTAGTATTCCTTCGGCAGGTTCATCCTACATAGATATTTTGACGGCAGGACCCGCACCAGCTGATCCAGCTAATTTGTTGAGTTCCCCTCGCATGGAAGAACTGATGGCTGCTTTTGAAGAGAGTTATGATTTGGTAATAGTAGATGCTCCTCCAGTTCTTGGCTTAGTTGATGCCCTACTCACAGCTTCAGCTTGTCGAAGTGTGATCATGGTAGCTAGCATTGGTAGAGTGACAAGGACTCAACTGGCACAAGCTACAGCTATGCTCAGTAGATTAAATCTAATTGGTGTTGTGGCAAATGGAGTATCAGATTCTGGTAGTACTTATGTACCTTATGCGAAACAACACTCACTAGCATTGCAAAGAGCAATGGAAGAATAAAGTCAATTAGAGAAACAAAGATAAAAGTTAGCGCTACTCCGATGAAAGTAGCGCTAACTTTTTGTATAAAATAATACAATCAACTTGGCTTGTAAAAATCTATCCATATCTGTCTACAAATAGGCAAAGAGAATGCAGATGGAACGAATCGCGGTTTATGTTCTGCCTATATCAAACTTCAAAAGACTTACCGATTGCTCAGTTTGGCATGATGTTCGCAGTTACAGACATATACCTAACCTAAATATGGCTAAATATTATCAAGCAGTTACCAACCCCATACCCTTAAAACCTTTTTCCCAAAGCCAAAAGTTTAAACGAGCCTTTGATCCAAGCTAAAAAAATTCTACATTCTTTGGCTGAAATTATATTTGCTCGTAATAATTAAATTTCTGTGAATTTCCCAATATATGTAAACCAAAAATCATTTCTAGGTATTACAGCAGAGGAAATTCATAGTAACTTAATATTTTTTTGTAAAAAACGCAAGCTCCTTAAAGAGTGAATAAAGAATTTATTTGAACGACCGCTATTTTTACTGATTCTTATATCCTAGATATTGAAGCACATTAACTCAAAAAATCAAAGTACAAAATGAGAAAAACATCAAAATAAAAATCTAACTAGTTTTTAGATATATCTAACAAAAGAACAAATATCTCTAAAGTTATTATAAATATCACTCTCTTCAGTCAGGAATTTAATAAACAAGATGTGTAGATACTTATACGATAATTTATCAATTTATCTTGTTTACTAAAATCACACTCAAGTTTGGCTCTAAAACAACAAAGTAAAGAAGATCAGATTCTTTGGCGTAAAAGCTTTTGATATCAGATTAGGAATCTACCATACTTATAAGTATAAAACATATGATTACTTCAATAATCTCAACACTAGACAACTGCTACACTACAACTCAACAACACAAAGGCGATCACCACCCATACTGCACACTTGTATGGCGGCGAGATCAGTTGTTAGTCAAGCCTCTAGGAAAAGTAAAGCAACCCTATCTGCCTGTATTAGATAATGAGCAATCATTAGCAGAGTGCTTGAAACGTTCTTCAGTAAAGTTAGTTCGTATCGATCCAAAACTAGGTGAAGCGAAGCTAAATTTTTGGGCGAATGCCTGTGAACAAGCATCAAAGCCTATATACTTACGCGTAAACTCTAGCAAAAAGTACCATACATCAGAAAGTACTTTCTCGAAAGTCTTAAGAGGACTGATAGATTGGATTGTAGCCTTATTGTTGTTGTTAGTTACAAGTCCAGTCGCATTTGTATTAGCATTGTCAATGCATTTATCTTCCTCTGAACCTGTTTTACACAGAGAGTGGCATGTTGGCGAACGAGGCAAGTTATTTCGGGGATTTAAATTTCGTACCACGTCAGTGAGTAGAAAAACAGGATTGCACAATCTGCCATTGCTACTAAATGTAGTGCGAGGTGAAATGAGCTTATCAGGACCCCGTTGCTGGACATTGACAGAAGCACTAGAATTAAGCGCTAAAGAACAACAACAGCTAAATCAACTACCTGGAGTTGTGGGTTCATGGCAGATAGAAGAAGCAGAGTCTAATCAGTTGATTCTGGATTCGGCAAATAGCTTCGAGATGTAATATTTACATATTTGCTGGTCTATGTAGAGTAGGATGATTACATCCTACTCATTCATTACTACATATAAAACAGGGGTCAACGACCCAAAATTAAGTCGCTGATGTTCTCCAGCCCAAGGTTTTATGAAAACTATCATATAACCGATAATTCCGAGCATGATACAACAAAGCGGATAAATCCTGGGACTCAATTGCGTTTTCTAAAATCTAAAATTGTTTGACCCTGTTTTTTATTTATGACTTGCTTGATACTTGCTTTATGCTATCTTGCTAACACTCCAGAAGTTGTATAAAAAATAACTATGCCCCGAAAAATATCTCTACTTACCCGTAGATTACTGCAAGCTACTAGTTTTTGGAAAAACAACAGCTTCATTTTAAGAGAGTTTAAGCACTTTCGACGGCTGGTAATTGCTGCTTTGGTATTCTCGTTTTTAGCGGCAACTTTTGAGGGTTTCGGTTTAGGTTTTTTACTTGCTTTTTTACAAAGTTTAACAAGCCCAGATGCCGAGCCTGTAAGAACAGGGATTCAATGGTTTGATGTCTCGATTTTAGGGGTTAACACCTCTGCTACTGAACGATTATATAGAATATCCGCTCTCATTATCTTCACTACTTTCATACGTATATCTCTTAGCTATACTGCTCAGGTTTTCAACCAGTTTTGTGAAGTCCATTTGGCGGATAATTTATGTAAACGCATTTTTGAACAATTACAAGCTCAAAGCTTAGTTTATTTTGCCAAAAAGCGATCAGGTGAATTAATTGATGTTCTCACAACTGAAATTTTAAGGGTCAGGCAAATTTTTGGAGGTTTAGCTTTCCTGACCACTAGAACTTTAACTTTACTTATTTATTCTATATCACTATTTGTCTTATCATGGCAGCTAACAATAGTTTCATTTTTATTATTTAGTCTTGTAGCTGTTGGTATTTCCACACTAAATAAACGAATTAGAGAAATTAGTTTTGGTATTTCTATCGCTAACGGTAAATTCACTTCAACAGCTTTAGAGTTTATTAATGGTGTCCGCACAGTCCAAGCATCTTCGACTCAAGACTTTGAGCGGAAAAGATTTTATCAATCTAGTGAAAGTGTCGTCCAAGCATGGAAAAAGAACTTTTTAATTTCTAATATTCCTAAACCTGCTGCGGAAGCTTCATCGACAATGATCATGATTGGCATGATTATTTTTGTCACTACTAGTGAATTCATGCAGATCGGTGAATTATTGACTTTCTTCTTTGTGCTGTTTCGGATTATTCCAATTATTCAGGATCTCAATGGCACAACAGCATTTATCAGTAGTCAAGGAGGAGCAATAGATAATATTCAAAATTTACTGAAACCTGATGATAAAGTTTACTTTCAAAATGGCAAAATTGAGTTTCGAGAATTACAAAGAGCAATTGATATAGTATCTGTAGATTTTGGCTACGATCGCGAAAGTTTAGTATTGCATAACGTCACCCTTTCTATAGAAAAAGGCAAAATGACAGCACTGGTTGGATCTACAGGTGCTGGAAAATCAACTCTAGCTGATTTGATCCCTCGCTTTCACGATCCCACAGAAGGAAAGATTTTGGTAGACGGAGTTGATGTTCGAGAATTTGAGATTGATTCTTGGCGGCGAAAAATGGCTGTAGTCAGTCAAGATACATTTATTTTTAACACCTCTATTCGTAACAATATTGCCTACGGTACACCAGGGGTAACTCAAGCAGAAATTCGAGAAGCTGCACGTTTAGCCAATGCACTTGAATTTATAGAAGAAATGCCCGAAGGTTTTGATACAGTATTAGGCGATCGCGGTGTACGATTATCTGGAGGACAAAGACAGAGAATTGCCATTGCCAGAGCTTTATTACGCAATCCTCAAATTCTGATCTTAGATGAAGCCACAAGTGCTTTAGATTCCGTCACCGAGAAGTTGATTCAGGAATCTCTGGAAAAACTTTCTGTTGGTAGAACAGTGATTGCGATCGCTCACCGTCTTTCAACAATTGCCAAAGCAGATAAAGTCGTTGTGCTAGAACACGGTCGTGTTGTAGAACAAGGCAATTATCAAGATTTGCTAGAACAACGTGGCAAACTCTGGAAATATCATCAGGCGCAATACGAATCTAATCAGGGAACTTCTACTAGTTAGTTTTGATCTGCCTCATTATACATGAGGCTTAAAATCGAAACTAAGTGTTGATTGTTTAAAATCAGCCGCAATCCTACTAAAAAGGTTGCGGACAATTTAACTAACTTATAAACCTTTAACTCTCAAATTTATACAACTAAAATGTTAGTCTCCGTAATTATTTCTAACTATAACTATGCTCGCTACCTACCTGCGGCAATAGAGTCGGTTTTGGCACAGACTTATAAAAACTTTGAAATCATTGTTGTCGATGACGGTTCCCAAGACAACAGTCGTGATGTAATTAACCAATACGAAGAGCGATCGCCAGATCGAGTCAAAGGTATTTTTCAAGCCAACCAAGGACAAGGTGCTGCATTTAACACTGGATTTGCTGCTGCCACTGGTGATATCATAGCCTTTTTGGATGCTGACGATGTTTGGAAGCCCAATAAATTACAACGCATTGTTGAGGTATTCCAGGACTCAAATACAGTCGGTGTCATGCATCTATTAGAAAGTATTGATGCCGAAGATAAATTATTAGACAAAAATTACACACGTGGGCGAGTTCCCAATATAGAATTAGCAAAATTGATCCTAGATACAGGAAACTCTTGGTGCTATCCTCCCACTTCTGCCTTAGCTTACCGTCGCATTGCCTTAACAAAAGTCATGCCAATTGACACAAAAACTTGGCGATTATGGGCTGATGGCTGTTTGATCTATTGCACTGCCTTTTTAGGTAATATTAAATACCTTAAAGAAGTATTGGGCAGTTATCGCTTACATGGTAAAAATTATCACGCCAGTAAGCTAACTCAGACATTCACCAATGAAGACCACGCAAGTTGGCAAGCTGCAATGGAAACAACTAATCAAGGAGTCAATGCCTTTTTAGAGCGTATAAATTATCCTGCTAGAGTCAATTTGATGCGGAACCTTGACTACCGACGTACTATTTATTACTGGCAAGGCAAATGGAACGTTGTAGAAATGCTACTAATTATAGGTATCATTTTACGCTATCCTTTTTACAATTTCCAAGAACGGGTATACTTTCTGTTTAGATTCATAGTCAAGAGTATAGACTTTTTAGTTCGTCCGAAGTCACCGTTAGAAAAAGCTTCAATTTAGGATTATGTAAGATACATTTTGATATTCCAGGTGTAACTACTACTCCACCACACAAAATATACTTAGTTTGTAGTAAGTGGCTTTAGCCCTTAAATTAGCTATTTAGAAAAGGCTAAGGGTTTTAGGCTTGTTTACTTTTCGTAACATGGTTAGGTTTATTCCCGCCAACTTACTTAGCTATTTACTGAATAAAGAGGTGAGGACGGCTTCTCGCTTATTCTTATTAGATAGTGCATTATCTTTATTACGAAAAACCACAACTACTAGTTAATTTATATACATCATTCCAAATCATGAATATAAATTCTCAATCAGAAACACCTTTAGTCAGCATTATTACACCTACTTACAATCGTCCAGACTACTTAAAACAAGCTTTGATGAGTGCTACTCGTCAAAGCTACCAAAATATAGAAATTATTGTTTCTGACAATTGCAGTCCGGAAAACCCCCAAGCGATTGTGGAATCTTTTAATGACCCACGTATTCGTTTCTCACGCAATCAAACCAACTTAGGTATGCTCCCTAACACCATCAAAGCTTTTCAAATGGCACGGGGAAAGTACGTTGCGGCTTTGCTTGATGATGATTTATGGGAAGAAAACTTTTTAGAAAAGCTTGTTCCCCCATTAGAAGCAAATCCGAATTTAGTACTCGCTTTTTGTGATCATTCCGTCATTAATGCCGATGGCACAATTGATGATTACCTAACAGAATACTGTTCTCAATTATTTAAACGGGCAAATTTACCCGAAGGTATTTATCAACCTTTTTACAAAATTGGGCTGGTGGATCAAGCCATAGCCTCTGCAATGGCTGCCGTAATTCGTAATGATGCCATAGATTGGGATAGTATTCCTTCAGAAGTTGGTGGTTCATGGGATGTTTATTTAACTTATTTGTGTTGTCGTACAGGAATGGGAGCCTATTATTGTCCTCAAAAATTAACTAGATATCGTAGGCATGACCAAACGGAAACAGTGCAAAGCGGTAGGCTTAATTACCAAGCAAAAATCCGTAAATCTGAGGCAGATATATTTTGCTTAGAGAGATTTATGGAAGATGAAAATCTCCAAGACTTTAAAATCTATTTTCAACAGCAATGGGTAAAAGTCAGCACAAGTTTAGGAATTGGCTTAATGCGAGCTGAACAAACTAAACAAGCACGTCCTTATCTTTGGCGTTCTTTACGTCAACAGTTTAATTTACGGACTATAGCAGCCTTAATGGTGAGTTTTACTCCTCCAAAAATAGCCGCTAAGTTTTAAAAGACAGAAATATTTAAAGTTATATCCCCACGGGCTTTTCGCCCACGAGGGAATGAAATATCATAGACGCGCAAGTGGCTATCTTCGGTAGGCGCGTTAGCGACTTCTGGTAAGTAGCCACTCCGTGTCTACCGTAAGGTACACAGATCAACACAGATGGGTTATGGGTTTACTACTAAGTTTATCCCCAAACGCGAGTGCGTCTGCGTAAAGAGAATCCCAATCCCTAATCTCCGATCCCCGTTAAGAGTTCCCTATTCTCAAGTCAGAGGTAAAAATAAATGCGAATTTCCGCTTGTATCACAACTAGAAATCGTACAGAATCATTAGATATTTGCCTAAAGGCACTTTGGAATTCTCAAGTAAAACCCCACACGGTAGTTGTTTCTGATGATTCCAGTGATCCACAAGTACAGCAGGCAAATTGCCAAGTTGTCCAGAAATATCCAAGTACAACTTACATTCAAGGGCCTCGTCGTGGTGTTTGTGCCAACCGTAACAATGCAGTAAATGCAATTCCAGAATCTGAAACTGATTTTGTAGCTTTTGTTGATGATGATATTTGTGTACAGCCAGACTTTTTTAGTGTGGCAATAGAAAGATATTCACAAATGCCTATTCAGGACAGAAATCAGACTATCCTCACAGGCACTAGCAAAAACGAATACGCTCACTTTGTACCAGCTAGACTCACATTCCAAGGACATTTTTCACCTTCTGATGATACTCCTCAAACTGTAGTTATTCACGCTACTGTCTTCCCAAGACAATTTTTGACCCAAGAACAATGGGATGAAAATATTTTTTTTGGTTATGAAGATGCTGAACTTGCTCTCAGGGCAATTAAGCGTAGTTACAAGATTTTATATTGCCCAGAATTAAAAGCTGATATTAACCCAGTAAACAGCGTGTTGGCAACTGGCACATCTGATCTTGATATTGGTGGCTTGAATTATTATGACTTAAATATTGAAGCGGCTCGCCTTTACATTGGTATCAAACGCTATAAGGACTTGTTCCCTAATCCTTTAAAATTGATCGCTTTTCTGCTCATATACTTTTTACAAATGTCAAGATACTTACTTAGAAACAAAGCTATCCAAGCTTGGCCGGAAATTATTCGACGTTCTCGTATCCAAAGGTTATTACTGCCATCTGGAATTTGAGAATTAAGCAGAAAATTGATTTTAGAGGATAGTTAGTGAACGTGAAACTTTGCATTGTTACCCACAATGTTGTCAAAGGAAATGGTCAGGGTAGAGTAAACTATGAAGTTGCTTGGGAAGCAATTCGTCGGGGTTATGATGTTATCTTGTTAGCCAGCCAAGTGGCTTCAGAGTTACAGCAGCATAGCCAAGTGAGATGGATTTATATTCCAGTCAAAGGCTGGCCGACAGAAATTCTTCGCAACATGATTTTCTCCTGGCGGAGCAGTAATTGGCTGCGTCAACACCGATCTGAGTTTGATGTGGTCAAAGCCAATGGTGCAATTACAACAGCACCAACTAATGTGAATGCAGTGCATTTTGTTCATAGTTCTTGGTTGAAATTCTCTGCTATTGGGGCTATGCCTAAGTCAGTGAAGAATGTACTAAATCCACGGGGAGTTTTATATGATTTTTACCAATGGCTGTATACATCTATGAATGCTCGTTGGGAAAAATCAGCTTTTGAGCAAGCACAGGTAGTTGTAGCTGTTTCTGATAAAGTAGGAAAAGATTTATTGGAAATTGGTGTACCACCAGAACGGTTGCAAGTAATTTTTAATGGCGTTGATCTACAAGAATTTTCGCCCGGAGTCAGCGATCGCTCACTATGGAAACTTCCCCAAGATGTACCCCTGGCGCTGTTTGCGGGAGATATTAGAATTCCGCGCAAAAATTTGGATACGGTTTTACATGCCTTAATAAAAGTGCCGGATTTACATTTGGCAGTTGCGGGAATTACTGAAGGTAGCCCCTATTTACAACTAGCTGCATCCTTGGGGTTAAATGAGCGAGTACATTTTCTGGGACTTTGCCATGATGTCCCACAGTTAATGAAAGCCGTAGACTTTTTGGTATTTCCTTCTCGCTATGATCCTTTTGGGCTAGTGGTGATTGAGGCTATGGCTTGTGGTTTACCTGTAATTACTGCTGTGACTACTGGTGCAGCAGAGTTAGTGAAGCCAGAAGCGGGGATTGTGCTGTCAGATCCTAATGATACCGAAGCTTTAGCGCAGGCATTGTCATCTTTAGCGAGCGATCGCACCCTACGTAGTCAAATGGGTCAGGCTGCTCGATCTCTTGCTGAACAACATAGTTGGCAATTGATGGCGAAGAATTATGTAGATGTATTTGAAGAGTTAGTTAAATCATCTTAAAGATAAAAAGAAGTAGTGGAAAATAGCACTACTCAACAGGTGTCTTAACTTGATTTATTCCTAACAAAAAGATATCTATATTTAATAAACCACAAAAAGTACAAAACTCAGGAATTAATAGGTGATTTTTAAGTGCTAAGAGGGTAAGTAAGTGATTTTCACCCTCTTTAGTTTTAACTTCCACATTCCTACTTTATATAATATTTCTCTATGCCAGAATTACCATCAGTTGCTATCTGTATTCCTACCTATAACCAAGCCCAGTATTTACTAGAGTCTGTAGGTACAGCCTGCGCTCAAACTTATCCGAATGTAGAAGTTTGGGTTGCTGATAACGCCAGTAATGACAATACACCAGAGGTGATGGCACAACTATGTCAGCAATTTCCCCAAATTCGCTACCACCGCCATCCAGAAAATTTGGGCATGACTCCCAATTGTAATTGGGTTTTGGGTCATCCGAAGACTGATTATGTCATCCGTCTTGATTCCGATGATGCGATCGCACCTCGTTATGTTGAGACTTTAATCGCTCTCATGCAAAAATATCCTGAAGCTGGTTGGGGTCACGTTGCTACTCAGGAAATTGATGAGCGCGGACAAAAACACAGTATCCGTAGAGTAGTTAGAAAGCATGAGTTTCAAAGTGCAGATGAAGCACTACAAGCCTCTGTTTCCGGTCTACGGACGGCTTCTAGCATTTTTATATTTAAAAGTCAAGCTTTGCGAGAAGTTGGGTTTTATGGCGACGGTAGCCTCAAGTACAGCGAAGACTATGATTTAGCTGTGAGAATGTCTGATGCTGGTTATGGCAATGTCTACTCAGACCAAATATTGGCTGAGTACCGCGTCTGGACTGACACCAACAAAATACGTCCCAAGCGCAAAGGCGATCAACTGCGAGCTTATATTTGGATTTATAACAAAAGCTTGATCCCTGCTTTTCAAAAAAGAGGTTGGGAGACAAAACTAATTGACAGATTTCGGCAAAAGATGGCTTTGATTCATGCTGCTGCTTGTTTTTCTGCGATTTTCACCCCAGCAGAGCGAGCAGAACTGATTACTTTATTAAAAGAATTAGGTGATTCACCAGCATTACGGTTGCGTCTTTTAGCTTGCTCCTTTGGTCTTGCTCCCATATTTGATTGGCAACTCCATATGACATTAAAGTTAAAAGGTGTAGTTAAAGGCTGGTTAAGTCGGCTCAAGAGTACTTCTAAGATTAGTGCAGGTGTTAGCTCGTGATCACAATCAGCGTCATGATTCCTACCTATCGTCGTCCCCAGGATTTGGCACGCTGTTTCAAAGCAATAGAGCAACAAACTCGTAAACCTGAGCAAGTTGTGGTAGCAGTGCGTGACACAGATAATGATACTTGGGCATTTCTCAAAGATTATCATCCCGAAGGCTTTAATTTGGAAGCAGCAATGGTTACAGTCCCTGGTGTAGTTGCGGCAATGAACGTAGCTTTAGATACAACCACTGGAGATATCATCGCCATTACTGATGATGATGCTGCACCACACGCAGATTGGTTGGCACAGATGGAAACCCACTTTTTATCTGACAACCGCATTGGCGGTGTTGGTGGGCGGGATTTGGTATATGTGGGTAATAAACTCATCTACCAAGGCGTCTCAGAAGTGGTAGGGAAATTACAGTGGTATGGACGTGTAATTGGCAACCACCATACTGGTAAGGGTACAGCGCGAGAAGTAGACGTACTCAAAGGCGTGAATATGTCGTATCGTCGTAGTGCGATCGCAGGGTTGCGCTTTGATGAACGTATGCTTGGTACTGGCGCACAGGTACACTTTGAACTGGCATTTAGCTTGACAGTGCGGAGTCGAGGTTGGAAACTCATCTACGATCCCCTGATCAATGTTGATCATTATCCAGCCCAGCGCTTTGATGAAGATCAGCGCAATAACTTTAATCACCTTGCCTGGAAAAACGCTGTACACAATGAAACTTTGGCTCTCCTAGAATACTTACCACCTCTGAGGTTAGTAGTGTTCATGCTTTGGGCTACACTTATTGGTACACGCACAGCTTTTGGTTTGCTCCAATTATTGCGATTTTTGCCAAAAGAAAAAACCTTAGCATGGCAGAAATGGTTAGCATCTATGCAAGGACGCACCCAGGCTTGGCAGACTTGGTTGTCCCGCCAAAGCTTCATCTCATCAGAGAAAGCCCATCAAGCTTCTTGAAGTCAGTTTCGATGAAAAAATTTCACCGCCAAGCATGAAAAAGGGACAAGGGAAACAACTAATCAGTTAACAGTGACCAGTGACCAGTGACCAATTTAATTTGATAACTGATAACAGATAACTGATTCATGCCCAATCCCCAATCCCCGATACCCGATCCCTATTTTCAAGTTACTAATCTAAAATCCACAATCGAATGACTTACAGGCAGGCTAATTTGACTAGTTACGCAACAACAAGCTCAGAGCAACAACAACCACCACTTTTGGGTTGGTTAGCAATTGTGGGGCTAGTGCTGGTTGTAGTAGTATCTATTTTCGCAGGTGGTGCAGCAGCTCGCCCAATTTATATTGTAGGTACTTTAGGTGTAGGGATTTTTCTGTATCTGCGGTATCCTCTTCTTTACATCGGCTTGACTTGGTGGATGTGGTTTCTTACACCCTTTATTAGTCGCCTCATAGATTACCGTAGTGGTTTTGATGCCAGCCGCTTTTTATTAATATCACAGTATTTAGTAACTCTACTCACCTTACATACCGCCTTAAAAAATCTTCCCCAATCTGCTCGCAAAGGTGGTATACCCTTTATACTAGCCTTTTTGGGTGTATTTTATGGCTTCTTGATCGGCTTTGTGAAAACTACACCCTTCACCGCAGCCAGGGGTATGTTAGATTGGTTAACCCCAATTAGTTTTGCTTTCTATATATTTATCAATTGGCGAGAATATCCTCAGTTTCGTCAAATCATTATCCGTACCTTTGTTTGGGGGGTTTTGGTTACGGGGATTTATGGTGTAATCCAATTCATGATCGCTCCAGAGTGGGATAGATTCTGGCTAGAAAGTATAAGACTCACTAGCTTTGGAGATCCTGAACCTTTTAAACTGCGTATTTGGAGTACGATGGCATCACCTGGCCCTTTTGCCAGCATGATGATGACAGGGTTGCTGTTGTTATTCACTACTAGTGAATTTGTCCGTATTCCAGCCGCAGCAGCTGGTTACTTAGCATTTCTGCTGACGATGGTGCGGACTCTGTGGGGATGCTGGGTAATCGGAACGTTAACTTTGCTATCTTCCCTCAAACCACAAATCCAAATGCGACTGATGGTAACTGTTTTGGTCATGGCCATCTGTGTTGTACCATTGACCACAATGGAGCCATTCGCAGAAGTAATTGCCACCCGCTTGGAAACTTTTAGCAATCTCGAAGACGATAACAGCGCTCAGGTTAGGCAAGGAATTTATCGAGATGGCTTGAGTAAGGCGATGGGTAATATTTTAGGCAACGGGATCGGCAATACTTTCGTTGTGAATGAAAAGGGCGTTTTAGAACCGATTGTGATCGATAGCGGTATTTTAGATATGTTTTTCACACTCGGTTGGTTTGGCGCTATTTTTTACCTGGGTGGATTGATTCTGTTGTTGTTTCAAATATTTCAATTCTCAGAGCCTCGCTTCGATCCTTTTATGGCTGCGGCGCGTGCGATCGGTCTTGCCAATTTTGCTACTCTACCCCTTGGTAGCGGTATGCTAGGAATTTCCGGTATGATTCTCTGGGGATTTATGGGCATTGTCTTGGCAGGACATAAGTATTATGTCGGTCAGCGAAATCCTGGAAGAAATTAACTGTTATTTGACACTCCCCTAGCCTAAAGGCTATGGGATTCTTGCTTCACAGGGTAGAAAATGAATTTACCCACCCTTCGGGAAGCAAGCTACGGCAAGCATCGTAAATATTTGAGATACTCCCAACCTCAAACTATCAAAATTTACCTAGAAATAGCTTCTGGTGTGCGAGACTCAACTTGACGCCGATTGTTGACAACCATTTGAATAGGGCGATCTGGGCCTGTTACCAAACCCCGACGCTTTGGTTTAACATCAGAATTATATACTAGTGCCAATTCTAAACGTGAAAGGATTGTTGCTAGTACTAGTCTCATTTCAAATTGAGCAAAAGCATCACCAATACAGCGTTTTGCACCACCGCCAAATGGTAAAAATTCATACGGTGAAAATTGTTTTTCTATAAACCGTTCTGGTTTGAATTGCTTAGGAACAGGGTATAAATCTTCACGTTGATGGGTGAGATAAATAGACCCCAACACCCGTGTACCTGGTTCTAGATCATATCCACATAGAGTTAGAGATTGCTTTACTACCCGTGGAAAGGTAAGCATTCCTACTGGGTAAATACGTAAGCTTTCGCTACATACAGCATTCAAGTAAGGCAATTTTAAAATAGTACTAGAGCTAGTATTAGAGTCAGAGCGATCGCCAATAGTATCAAGTTCTTGCAATAGCTTTTCGCGTACTTCTGGCAATTTGTGAATCCAGTATAATACCCAAGTCAAAGCTGTGGCAGTAGTTTCATGACCTGCTGTTAACAAAGTCATTAATTCATCACTTAACTCTGCATCAGTCATGGGTTGACCTGCCTCATCCCGTGCTGCAATCAATAAACTCAGAACATCGGTACGCGATGAGTCAGCTTGTTCTCGGCGTGCTTGAATTTCTGCGTGTAGAAGTTGGTAAACTCGCGATCGCCGACGTAGGAAAGTTCCCCAAGGAGTCAATGGGCCTAAATCTTTTTGCAAGACCGGAAAATAAAGCATCAAGGCTCGTAAAGGCGAACTCCCGCCGCGATTGAGCATTAAAGTCAAAAGTTTCTCTAGTTCTTGGGCGTGAGGACTATCATACAGCCCAAACACTGCTTGCATGATCACCCGCATAGTGATAACTTGCATAGCAGAATGGACATCAAATTTTTGAGCGATTTGCCACTGGCTAATAATTTCCTCTGTAACGTTACTAATTACCTGAGCGTACGATCGCATTCTCTCACCGTGAAAAGGAGGCATCAACAACTGACGTTGACGCCGATGCACTTCACCACTAACAGTAATCACAGAATTCTTACCGACAAAAGATTCAAATAACGGATCGCCTGGAGCGGCAAATTCTTTAGTATCGCTAGTCAACATCTGCTGTAGCCCTTGAGGATTGCTTATCATAACTACAGGTTCTGTTAACTGTAATGTAAAGATATCCCCATAACGTTCAGCACAGTTTTCCATATAGGTGAGGGGACTGTTGATCCACTGAAATATCTGTACTAGGGATGGGGTTTTTGGGCCGTTTGGTAGTTTCATAAGCCTTTTCTGCTGTGTGTCTGCTCTCTAGCATTGCTATCAAGTGTAGTAAATCCCGATATGAAAAGGCTGATATTTTGAGCCTGAAGCTTTATTAGTACAGATGTTCTAAATTTTGGCAATTTTACGTAATTTTTGGGAAATTAATGTCATTTTTAGTTTCAACGCCTAAAATTATTATTAACCTTAAGGGTTAACAATATTAATAGAAGCTTGCTACAATGGATATTGTTTTTAGTAATCGAAAATTTGAAAAAGAGTGCAATAACCAAAGGCTTCTAGAGAAAAATCATGGTACAGATAGAGCAAAACGCATCCGAAGACGACTAGATAATTTACGTGATGCCAACGTACTTGAAGATATGCGAAATCTTCCTGGAAGATGTCACGAATTGCTTCAAGACCGCGCAGGTCAGTTATCGCTAGATTTGGATCATCCATATCGGCTAATATTTGAGCCAGCAGATGAACCAATTCCTACCAAACCAGATGGTGGCATCGACTGGAATAAAGTAACTGTCGTTAGAATACTGGGCGTGGAGGATACTCATGAGTAATACAATCCAAAATCAATACACGCCAGATTACGTTTCTCCTCCTGGAGAGACTCTTCAAGAAATCCTTGAAGAGCGGGGTATGTCCCAAGCAGAACTGGCGGAACGTACAGGGAGACCTAAAAAAACAATTAACGAAATCATTAATGCCAAAGCTGCTATCACTCCTGAAACAGCATTGCAGTTAGAGCGTGTATTTAATATCCCAGCTAGTTTTTGGAACAACCGAGAACGACGATACCGAGAATTTTTAGCGCAACAGGAAGAAAAAGAGCGCTTAGAAAAGCAAGTTGCATGGCTTAAAGGAATTCCTGTTACAGCTATGATTAAGTCTGGCTGGATTCGGCGCTATCAGGACAAAGTTGAACAATTGCGGGAAGTGCTAAATTTTTTCGCCGTCGCCTCCCCTGAACAATGGGAGGGAATATGGTGTAGTACTCATGTGGATTTTCGGAAATCGCAGGCTTTTCAAAGTGAGCCTGGAGCAATGGCTGCTTGGCTGCGTCAAGGAGAAATTGAAGCAGCTGAGATTCCTTGCGCTACCTATGATGCAAATAAGTTTAGAGAGACACTGTTACAAGTCCGTGCTTTAACGGTTAAACCACCAGAAGTTTTTCAACCAGAAGTTGTGCGACTGTGCGCCCAGACAGGAGTAGCTGTGGTTTTTATACCCCAACTTCCCAAGGCAAGAGTCAGTGGAGCAACACGCTGGTTAAATCCTCATAAAGCACTGATTCAACTCAGCCTGCGGCATAAAACTGATGACCATCTGTGGTTTGCTTTCTTTCACGAATCAGGTCATATTCTGCTGCATGGTAAGCGCGATGTGTTCCTTGAAGGCAAAGGTGTTGCTGCTGTTGAGGATTTAGCGAAGGAGAAAGAAGCAAACAAATTTGCTGCCGACATACTTATCCCTTCTATTGAGTTCAAGCGATTTTTAGCATCAGATCAACAACCCACTAAAGTGGGCATTGAGCAGTTTGCTGCTGAAATTGGCATTGCACCGGGGATTGTAGTTGGCAGACTTCAGCATGATGGAATTTTACCGCCTACTCACTGCAATTACCTCAAGCGCCGATTTGAATGGGTTTCGGATGATACAGAAAGCTAGTTACTTGACAATTAACATCTGCCTAAAGATGGGTTATTTGTCGAATTCTTTTTTCAAATTGGTATAGTAGTCGCGACACTCAAACTACTCACGAGGATAATTATTCCCCGTTCCCCGTTCCCTTTTAACCCACATTCCGCACTTCAAAATGTAGCGCAAGAGATTACATGGTGATTC